>JAAYDO010000178.1 GCA_012729225.1 Bacteroidales bacterium
AAGAGATTTCTGCCAGTCTCCTATATAAAGGAATACGCGCGCACGTAGTGCCTGAGCTGAGATCTTATTAAATCGGTAGTTCTCACCTGCTTCCCATTTCTCCACATTAAGATACTTCTCAGCCTCGGCAATATCTGCAAGAACCTGCTGATATACTGCCTCGACCGAACTGCTGGCAGGAATGGCATTCACATCTGCCTGCAATAGCATGGGGATACCTCGTGTGGTGGCAGGAGTGCAATGAGAGTAGTCCTCTGCATATAGATTTACAAGAAGAAAGTGAGCATAGGCTCTCATCATATAGGACTCTCCTACCAACTGATGAATCTGAGCAGTGGTTGATTCTGTTATTTCATCCTGATGTTCTATGATATAATTGGATATGTAGATGGCATGGTAGTAATTACGCCAATAGAAATAAGTGGTGGTGGGTGAAGGGTTATCATCCTTCCATCTCCACAGGTCTAAATAAGCTTCGAGGTCTGAACTGGAAGACTTGTTCTTGTCCATGAGGATCTCATCTGTACGCACCGTGGTCGTGTATCGATCCTTGGCGAAATACTTATATTCATAGGTGAGCAAGGCACGGTATTCCTCTCCTGTCTTGGCAATAACCTTACCAGTAGGAGTGATGTCGAGAAAGTTGTCGCATGCTGTCAGTGTGAATGCTGCTAAAGCCATCACAACTGATAATGATATGAGAGAGAATCTTTTCATATTTCTAATGAATCCAAGTGGTGAGAAATTAGAAGTTTACATTGATACCGAAGATGAAACTCTTTGGCACTGGCTGGGCATAGGGATTGCCCATCGTCTCTGGATCAAGATAGTTGTCATAGTTGCTGGAGATAACCATGAGGTTACGACCTTCAAGTGACAAGCCAGCACTGCTGATGCCAATAGGTTCAAGCACCTTCTTAGGAATACGATAACCCAGACGAATGCTCTGCAAACGGCAATAGTTGCGGTTGTGCACCCAAATGTCGAGCATACTATAGGTATTGTATTCAGAGAAATGGATGTATTCACTGGCACGTGCAGCCGTATTGACCATCAGACCTGCCATGTTGGAAGTAGGATTGTCGGCTGTCCAACGACCCAGAATATCATGATTGGTGTTCAGACCACGGTCGAAGTAAGTGGGTGAATAACTGGGCTGAACTCTTACCTTCATGCCAAGGTTGAACATGAAATTAACATTCAATTCCCAATCATGCCACTTGAAGTTGTTGATGAAACCACCTGAGCACTTAGGCTCATCAGTACCCATATAGGTGTAGAGGTTGCGTTGTTGCTCTGCAGTAAGCGAACTTGCACCAAAACGGTTCAGTTTGAAGAACTCTGCAGCAGTCTGTTTCGTGCCATCTTCTGCCATAAAGAGAGGATAGCCCTCTGCGTCCACACCTGCCGTGCGATATGCGAAGATAGCTCCTACAGGATAGCCCTCACGAGCAGGATAGGTGGAGTTCTCCGCTACAGTCTCATTGATGATCTTGTTCTTATTGAATCCCAAGTTAAGACTCGTAGTCCAAGTGAAATCCTTGTTAGATATGTTACGTGTGTTGAGCGCAAACTCCCAACCCTTATTTTCCATTGAAGCCCAGTTTACTGTTGTCATGGCAAAACCTGTCTCCAAAGGCAATTGGCGAGAGGAGATAAGGTCTGTAGAACGACGGTAGTAATAGTCGAGCGTCAATCTAATGAGTTCAGGAGCATCTTTGATTGGTGCAATGTCAAATCCGATGTTATAGTTCTCTGTCTTCTCCCATTTGAGGTTAGGGTTTGGAGCGGTCTCTGCTGCAATGACTGTCTCAACATTTCCAGGAAGAACAGATGTCTTATTGAAGGTACCAATCAAATAAGGAGAGGTGCTCTTGTCGATATTACCCTGCAAACCATATGAAGCACGTACATTGAATTCGTCAAATTGCAAGAACGGCATATAATCGTTCAAACGGAACAGTCCACTCACTGAATAGAGAGGCAAGTAGCGATATTTCTTTGCCACACCAAATACGTCACTTCCATCAAAACGAACGCTTGCTCCCAGCGTGGCAAGACGATTGTAAGTATAAGAACCAGTAGCAAACCAAGACACATAAGCGTTCTCAGTATGATTCTCCTCATAGAGTGGATAACGCTGAGCGATATTCTCTGTTGGGAAGATGACTGGCTGAGTGGTCAATGTGCGAGCATCATAGCCATAGGCTGTGGAGGTAAGGAAACTAGATTCCACGTGACGAACCTCTGTACCACCCATAAGTTCCACATCATGAATCTCGGCAATACGTTTGTTCCACTCCAGCATGGCTTTCCAAGTCCATTGGTCTGTGTGTCCTTCTGTCTGCTTGTTCATACCACCCTGTGGTAGAATCGTTTGACGCACACCATTCACCATATATGTGGCAGACTCCTTTGCCTTACGCATGGCATAAGAGTTCTGACCCGCATAACGAGTGAGAGTATAGTTGTCGTGCTGCAGACCAAACTGAGTTGTAAGCTTAAGCTGGCGAGAGAACTTGAAGGTAGCATCTGCAATGGTCATGACAGAACGATCCTTGCGTTGCTTAGAGGTATTGGCACGCTCCTCAAAGATATTGAAGTCTGGAGCAGCATTCTCACGTCCCTGAACATTCTTGTCGTAGTTGTAATAACCCTCAGCATCATAAGGCTCAAAGTATGGGTTTGCCATGCGAGAGTAATATACAGGATTGGTGAAACCACCTGTGTCTGTCATGAAACTCTTCTGCTTGCGCTGATTGGCAAAGAGAGAGATGCCCAGATTGAGAATCTTATTCAGTTTAAAGTCAGTCTTCAAGGTGATGTTGTATCGGTTGTTTTCCACGCCCTTCACATTACCCTGTTCAGTATAGTAACCAGCTGAAGCATAGTAATGAGCCTTCTCGCTACCACCACTCACGCTGGCATTGTATTCTTGGTTGAACACACCACGGAAGAGAATGTCATTCCAGTCTGTATTGATAGTGCGCAAACGGTTGATGCTCTGTTGAGCCTGCTCAGAAAGAGCATTCCACCCACTGGCAATAAAGAGGTCATACTCACCCAATTCATCAAGCACATTAGCCACACCACCCTTATGAGCACGATAATCATACCCACTCTGCAAGAGATCCAACTCAAGGTTCACCTTTTCATTGGCATTAAGCAGGTTCAATCGATCAATGCTGGTACGAGGACTGTATGTTAGTTTGGAAGAAACATTCACAACAGGACGTCCCTCCTTACCCTTCTTTGTCGTAATCACAATCACGCCATTGGCTGCTCTTGCACCATAGATTGCTGTTGCAGCAGCATCTTTCAAAACAGTGATATTATCAATGTCGGAAGGGTTGATGCCTGCAATGCTCGTCTGATAGAGATCATCAATGTCGTTCAGATTCTCAATGGCTGGAATCTCATTCCCTTCAATAGGAATACCATCTAGCACCCAAAGAGGCTCCTGCACCCCATTGATAGAAGCAGTGCCTCGAATACGAATCTTCACAGGTGCACCCGGCGCTCCTGTAGCAGACACTGTAGAGAGACCCGCCACTTGTCCCACCAAAGCCTGGTCAATATTCTTCACCGCACCTACAGTCTCGTCTGAGATCTTCACATTAGACACTGCTGCAGTGAGTTTACGACGGTCAATCTGCTGATAACCTGTCACCACAAACTCCTTCAGATTCTTGGTGGATGTATAGAGCGTCACATCATATTTGTTCACACCAGCCTTGAGGGTGATGGTCTTAGATTCAAAACCCATATAACTGACCACCAGTCGTTGTATGTTCTCAGGCACAAATATTGAATAGTGTCCATTCACGTCTGAGGCAGCCACAACCTTGGTCGTCCCATCAATTGCGGCAATCGAAGCACCCATCAAAGGCTCACCTCCAAAGTCACCATCCTTTACTGTACCAGTAATCGTACGATTCTGGGCTGTTGCCGACAAGAGGCAGCACAACCACAAAATCCACATGAATCGAAGTCTTCTCATAGTTGTATATATTCTCTTATTTCTTCTTTATCATTTTTATATCTTACTTATTCAGTCCGAGAGCAGTCTGAATGCGAAGCACCATATCGTCATAGTGCATCTGAGTGGCGAGATCGCCACTTGTGGAACGGCTCTTGCAGAGACGCATGATGCGGAGCAGTTCTGCACGCTTCACACTCAAAGCATCACTATTGCGAGTCACCTGTGGCATCGTATAGTCGAGTGTGCGAGGACGACTGGAGGCAAGTGCAGTCTCTTCAGGACATATCATCTGCCAAAAGTCTTGGTCTGCAAGGCTCTTATTGATTTTTACACCTTCACCTTCAGCAGCCGCTGTAATCAAAGCATCAATAAAACTCTTCTGCACACTTCGCTCCATCACATCAAGTTTCTTTCCTGCCAAAGTCTTGCCAAACAAGGCATCGTGCAACATCTGCATCATCTCTACAGCCGTGAAAGCCTTGTCACCATTCTCCCACTCATTTTCAAACATACGCACGATTCTCTCATTACTCAAGAGATCCCAAAGGATATAGTTCTGCTGATTCTTCTGCAACATGAGAGGTGCCTGCTCTATCACCCCGTTAGGAGTATTCCTCAGAGGATAAATCTGTTTGGAAAGCGGACTGCCAAAAAGCCATGGCTGATAGGTCAGAACTTGGTCAATCAGAAACTTCACAGCCTGTCTCTGCTTATTCTTGTCCACATGCACATAAGCCTGATTACCTGATTCCAACCAAGCAATAGTAGGTCTGTTCATCTCCACACCACCCACATTCGCCAACACATGATAGAGGTAAAGTGACCACTGATAGATGACTGCCGAATAGAGTTTGGCTGCTTCGTCATAACTCTGGTCTGGATCACCATTGCGAGTCCAGTTCACAAGATTAGGCATTATCCTTTTCAGGTTCTCTATACCCAGTGTTGCAGACTTGATAGGGTCGTCACCCAAATCTTCAGATAATGCACGAGGATCAATCGCAGTGCGCTGAGACTGTGTTTCACTATATCTATATTCCCTCCCGTCATGTCGGTCGAGGAATGCTGCCAATGCCTTCTTCTCATCACTACCTGCAGGATACCAACGATAGCCCCACTCTATTGCCATGAGGTCGTAAGGACCAATATTGGGCGACACCACCTTCACCCCATCTCCTGGTTGAGCAATATAGTTGAAACGTGCATAATCCATGATGCTGGCTGAAGAGCCTCCTACCCTTGCGGTAAAAGAAGGTGAACGCAAAGAGTCTGTAGGATAAGCTGTAGAGGCAATCATGTTGTGGCGCAATCCGAGTGAGTGTCCCACCTCATGACAAGCCACAAATCTCACAGCATCGCCAATCAGTTCCTCTGGCAACTGAAGCTGTCGTGCCCTTGGGTCAATAGCACCTGTCTGCACCACAATCCACTCACTGATGAGCGACTGCACATTGTGCCACCAGATAATATCAGCCTCCAGAATCTCTCCCGTACGTGGGTCGAGAGTGGAAGGCCCCATAGCATTCTTCTTTTCAGAAGCATTATAGGTCAGGACTGAATAGCGCATGTCATCGCCATCCACATCCATTGTCTCGTCAGCCTCAATCACTCTCACAGCATTCTTAAATCCAGCCTTCTCAAAAGCCACATTCCAGTCCAACATTCCCTGCTTGATATAAGGGCGCAAATGAGTAGGTACAGTTCCGCCTATATAAAAAGTGATAGGTTTGACAGGCTCAACAAGTTCACCGCGCATATATGCCAACGTGTCCTTCGGCTCAAGACGCCATCGAGTGATATAGTTGGCATGCTCCACCTGTTGCTGATGATCGTTATAGATCGTGGATGGAGTGGAGAAATAACCCACACGCCAATCCTCCTTGCGAGTCCTCATGGGCTTCTCTGGCAAAAGCATAATGGCAGTGCTCACCACCACCGTCACATTCACCTTCGAAGTACCCTCTATCACATTGGTTGTCAGTTCCGAGAGAGCCACCACACTTTGCTCATAGCTCTTCACACTCACAATGCGTGAGAGTTCACTGAGCGGAGAAGAACCTATATTGATTTGATTAAACACATCGTTCAACACATTCTTTCTTCCATTGAAGAGGTCGCTCACATTAAAGATCACTGTAGAAGAATCCTTCGCCACAGCCTCCACCTTCATGACTGCTATGAGTGGATCCACATAGTTGTCTGCCACTGATTTAGCAAGAAAAGAGCCTTTAGGAGCCTCTGGTGTCACACGCTGCTGACGCATCTTCACGAGTCTGGCCTGCTTGTCCCATTCAAATCGAACCATCTGATTCTCATAGTTCACACCCTTATTGGCTGCCGATTCATTCAGTTCTGATGGCACTTGCTGCAGCTTGTTTGATACAAGGAAAGGCTTGCCCAACAGTCTGACAGGCAGTTCGAGATAGATTGTATCACCCTTCTGAACCACATTCATCACACCAGCCATGCTCACAGAGTCACGACCAGTCAATACCTGATAGCGTGATGGAGAAACCACCACTTCCTTATTGTCCTTCTTGCTTTTCTTGTCTTTCTTTGTCCATGTTGCAGCCTGAACACTCATGCCACACAACATTGCCAACAACACAAACGTGCTAATCTTTCTAAAGTAACCTTTCATTACGTATATATATACAATAAACTGATTTTAAAGCACAAAGATACAGCAAAAGTTTTTTCCCACCAAAAGATATTACGAAAATCATCAAATACATAAGCACAAATGACAAACAGCATGAGCGTTTGTATTCCCAAAACAAGAAATATTGCTCGTTTGTATGCACATTCATGGTTTCATCTGTTCTTAAAAATACATAATACACAGGGATGACTGATAAGAAATTGATAAGAAAACCGTACCTTTGCACGGAAAAAAGGGAACACATCAAGTAGGAAAGAACCCTGCTGACCTTTTCCCATCGCACCTCAACCCCATCAATTCATCAAAAGAACAAATATGATTTCAACACTCGAACGTGGCATGCTGAGACGTGCCGAAAGACTTCTCGGAGAGGAAAAAGTTCATCACATCAGCCAAGCACGCGTGCTCATCTTCGGTCTTGGAGGCGTAGGCTCCTGGTGTGCCGAATGTCTTGTGAGAAGTGGCATCAGTCATCTCACCCTCGTCGATTCCGACCGCGTTTGTGTGACCAACTGCAATCGCCAACTCATGGCTACCAGCAAGACGATTGGCAAAGTGAAGGTGGATGTGCTACGTGAGCGTCTGCTCGAAATCAACCCACATGCCAAGATTGAGGCTCTACAAAGAATCTACGAACCAGCCACAGCCGAATCCTTCCACATGCAAGACTATGACTTCATCATTGATGCCATAGACTCTTTGAGCGAGAAGGCAGACCTCATCCTTCGTGCCACCAGCCTTCCCAAACACATCACCTTCATCTCCTCCATGGGTGCAGCCTTGCGCATAGACCCATTCATGGTGAGGAAAGCCGAGTTCTGGAAAATCAAGGGCGATCCTCTGGCACGTGCTTTGAGGAACAAGTTCAAGAAACAGAAAACCTTCCCTTCCCGCAAGTTCTACTGTGTGTATAGCGAGGAGAAGCCCCTGCAGAATTTGGGCGAAAGCGACTCATGCGGTACTTCTGGATGTCTATGCCCTAAGGCAAAGCTACTCAGTGGGCAACGAGGCACAGACACAGCCGTGTATGATGCCCCTGGCGACCAGAGTCTGGTAGAGCACGAATGGTGTACCTCAAAAGCACAAATCAATGGCTCGCTCTGCCATATCACCGCCATTTTCGGCATGTCAATTGCAGGCATGGTAATTCATGACCTTGCCAACCGAAAAATCTAAAATACTCCACACGCATCACTTCCTCCACGCACCCACCACCTCACCAATATACATGGTGTGGATACCCGCAGAGAAGTTCATATACAGACGCTTGGGCACATCATTGCGGAAACCGCTTTCCTTCATGTCCTCGGCATACATGATTTCACACTCTATCACAGAAGTGGCCTCCTTGTAGTAAGGCGTGCCATTCTTGGTATATGCCACATGCAAGCCAAGAGCCTTAGCCTTATCGCCATCCCTTCCGCTCTTACTGCCCAAATACCTTGCAATCTCAGGGTCGGCAAAGTCCATCACAGTGAAATACTTAGACTGCTCCATCACCTCGTGTGTGTAGCGTTTGGGAGCAACATACACCGTCATCGTGGGGCGTTGCATTCCCCACACATTGCCGATAGCCCCCCAACCAATGGTCATCGCATTGTTCCTCACACTGTCTCCTGCCGCAAGAATGGGAGCACCCGTGAAATAAGAGAAGCCATTTTCAGCAAAATCCCGCTGAACATCCATCACCTTAAACCCGTTCTCTGTCTGGGCATTCATGCCTGCACCACCCATCAGCAATGCAATAGCAAATATTATCTTTTTCATCTTCTTATTGAATGATTGCTCTCACAACATCACTTTAATTTCCTTCCCTCGCCAAAAGCCTGTCCCACACGCTTTCCCAACTGGATATATCCCATGTGGACAGGATCGAAAGTAATGAGATTCATCTTCTCCACATCAGGCTTTCCATCTTCAGACAGATACTTCTCCTCACAGAGGATATTCACAATCTCGGCAATGATGTAATAACCAGATTCCGACTCATAAAGCTTCTCCTTGATGCGACACTCCAATGTCATTGGAAAATCTGTATATACAGGAGCATCCACATGCTCTGCCCTCACAGCCGTCCAACCCGTCTTCGCCATCTTGTCGGCATCGTTCTTCTGGCTCACAATTCCCACAAAGTCAGAAGCCACCATTGTTTCAGCGGTAGCAAACGCAACCGTAAACTCACCCTTGAGATTTAGGTTTTCAGTGGTCTGATGCTTTCCCATAGAGATCATCACATCATGATTGTCCCACTGACCAGCCCAAGCAGCATTCATTGCATTAGGCTTACCATTTTTGTCGTATGTGCCGATGATCAGCACTGGCTGTGGCAACATCCACGCCTTCTTACCAAAACTCTTCATGTTTGTATTCTTTATTGTTTTACTGGCACAGCATGCCGAATTTATCACCACAAAGATAAGGAGAATCTTTCATATAAACACAATGTGGATAAGAACTTTAAGATTAATTATTTTTTCATCATAATTCATCACTTATTTTCTTGAATTTCATATGCTGTGGAAGAATAGCAAAGCGATTGGGACAAACCTCCTCGCTGGGCAACCCATCCAAGCAGGAGAACAATGTTGTCATTACTGTAAATAATCCTTATATTATATTCATATACAACGATTTATATATAAACAAGTAATCTATATTTATAGGGACAAAAACGCACGCATGGTTCGTGGGTCATTGAACAATTGTTCATTGGCCATCGCACCATTGTTCGTTGGCACATGAAGCATTGTTCGTTGAAGCGTGAAGAACGCTTCAGTAAATAACGCTTCATTTTGAAGGGAAATCTATCCTTTTCTCACCCTTTTCCCCATCTATGTTTATTCACTCTCCCCACGGAGGATGAAACAGAGGGGGTGCTCTTTCGAGCCACCCCTCCATCCTATTTCACCACTATGCGATTGCTATCCGTGTGAGCACTCAACTCTGGAGCATAGATACACTGAGCCGTGGCAATGCCTGAAAGAAAGAGCCTGAGCGAGGCTGACCTGTCTCTTGAAAAGTCTCTACCTCTTTCCACATTGACTCATAGTCTTTCTGTGCAAATGAGGACACCGCATTCATCATGGCAAGCACGATGACCATAAGGGACTATTCTATTTTCGCTATTTTGACAGAACAAAGGTCGTGATTCCCCTCATATTTAAATAAAAGATGTATCAAAAAAGAAAAAATGTTCGGATTTGTATATATTATTTCATAAATATTTGTAACTTTGGGCAGTTTTCTCCTCCTAACTACAAGAAGAAGAGAAAAAGAGGGGAATAAATTTAATGGGAGGTACTAATCAAAAACCTATATAATTATACTATGTTACGTAAATTTTTACTCCTTGTTTGTCTCGCACAAACCACCTTCATGGCATATGCACAGCAACGCAGTGGAGAAGAAGCATTAACCACAGCCGCTGAGTTTTGGAAAACAACCCAAGCCTCGGGAAGTTCCAAAATAAAGAAAGCGCCACAGAAGTCTGAACTTAGGATGGCATACGAATCAAAGAAAGATGGAGCCACACTCTATTATGTAGTGAACAGCCCATCAAGGGAAGGATTCGTGATTGTTTCGGGCGAAGAAACGACTGAGCCTATATTAGGCTACAGCACCTCTGGCGCATTCGACTACAATGACATCCCCGACAACTTCAAATGGTGGCTCTCTCAATACGATGATTACGTAGCATCTGCCATGAAGCAAGAGAAACAAACTTCTCAATCAGGCATGAAGCGTGAGCCTCGTCGTGCACCAGCCAAACAAGGATTTGACATTCCTAAACTCATTGAGACAGAATGGAATCAAGATGCTCCCTTCAACGCACACTGCTGGACAACAGATGCAGAACAGGCCATGACGGGTTGTGTGGCAACAGCCATGGCTCAGATCATGAGGTATCACAAGCATCCTGCTCAGGGAACAGGAACATATAAAGGCATAGACTTCAGCGCCCACACCTATGACTGGGCTGGCAATCTTGCACCTCTGAAAGCAGCAGATTTCGATACTGATACAAAGAAAACAGCCATTGCACAACTCATGAGAGACTGCGGAGCAAGCGTAGATATGAACTATGGCACAAGTGCCTCTGGGGCTAATCCTTACAGATCTGCTCAAACCCTCATCAACTACTTTGGCTATGACGGAAGCATGAAGACCAACCTTCGCTGTAACTTCACTGACAATGATTGGGAGGCTATGATCTATAATGAACTGAAGGAAGACCGTCCAGTGCTCTATGGAGGTAGAACAACTTCAGGCAACGGACACATGTTCATCTTGGATGGTTATGAATATAGAGATGCCTACGAAACAGGCTTTTTCCACGTAAACTGGGGCTGGGGAGGCTATCAAGACGGATATTCCATCTTGACCGCAACCAACAAAGATGATGTCCTCAACCCTGGCGACAAAGGTATAGGTGTCGGAGAAGAAGGCAAAGGTTTCTACCTACAACAAGAGTGTATCACAAGCATCAAGCCTGGAGCACCCTATGCGACAGTCAAGGCAAATCTAACGATAGAAGGCACTGGCTACACACTCTCAAAAGGAATAGTTGGAAATAATGAAACTTTTGACATTCTGAATAATTCTTCAAGACCAAATAATGACCCATGGCTCATCAATCTTAGCAATAAAACAGAAAACATCATTCTTGGGGTCAAATTTTGGAACGGAGACAATCTCTATTTCTATCAAGAAATAGGTCGCATCAACGACCTACAGGTTGGTTCCGGATTTGCTGATGCCAGCCTCAAAAACATCAAGGTCTCTCAAATCTTCAAACTAGAACATTATTACGTTTCACTAGTTTACAAAGATATGGATGTAGAAAATGACGAGTGGCATGAAGTGAGTCTTCCAAAAGGAGAAACTCCTCCACAAATCTTTTTCAACGGATCAGAGCCATCGCTTTATGTCGCCTCACAGGCTCATACAGATAATAATAACAACGTGGAACCTTACGGCGGTATTTCTGTAACGATGAAACTCGGAATAAACAATTATATCATTGGAGAAGAAGTCTCTGCCTACATTTTCCCTTCACCATTAGGATCTGGTCCCAGCATTGGACGTGTGTACCAACCTGTCAATAGTTATGAGATAAACAATGTATATGACATTACGCTTTCCTGCATTGAATACGATGAAGAAGACCTTCAAGTAGGGAAGAAATATGTAATTGTTGTCTGGGATAACGAGAAAAATGAACCTGCAGCCGCAGGCGGAGGATCAGGAGAAATGGGACGATTTGAAATAACTGTCCGACCTCCAGTAGATGTCGATTTCAATATGCCTACAGCTCAGTGGGCAACACTCATCCTACCTTTCGACGCAGATGTACCAACAGGATGCAATGCCTATAGAGTGACGGGATGCAGCGGCCATGCCCTCACGCTTGAGCAACAGACTTCTATCAAGATGAACACTCCATACGTAATCAATGGTCCTGCAGGAACACACCAATCATACCACGGTCCTCAATGCAATGACCTCAACACATACACCGACGGTCTGCTCGTGGGAACATTTGTAGATATGGAAGCCCCACAGGACTCTTACGTGTTGCAAAATCTTGCCAATGGCGTGAAGTTCTATAAGGTAGGGGCTGGCCCTAAGCCAACCGTAAAGAAAAACCGTGCTTATCTCACCAGCGAACTGGGATCACTCCCCTTCTTCTCTCCTGACAACACAGAAGCGGAGGCTACAAGCATCAACGATGTTTTTGGCAACCCCGACCAAGAGTGCGCCATCTACGACCTTTCTGGTCGCAAGGTCACCACTGTCAGCAAGGGTCTCTACATCATCAATGGTAAAAAGGTCTTCATCAAGTAACCAACACTCCAATATATTTGAACATACAATGAAATACCTCACACTTATCGCATTGCTCCTCCTGGCAGGGTGGAGCAATGCTCAGTCTTTTATCGTGCCTGAAACAAACATCAATGCAAATGCCCACCCACGCATCCTTCCCGACAATAGCGTGGAGTTCAAAATCCGCTCCAGAGAAGACCTCAGCCAGATGAAGGTGTCGCTCGATCCGCAATGCCGATTCACCCTACAGACAGATGGCACATGGATGGCAAAGACCAAACCTCTCGTACCTGGTTTCCATTATTACTGGTTCAATTTGGGAGGCATGGAAGTGTCCGACCCTGCCAGCCGCAGTTTCTTTGGCTGTGGTCGCATGACCAGTGCCATTGACATTCCCGAGAAAGACTGCGATTTCTACACACTCAAGGATGTGCCTCACGGTCAGGTGCATATCCTCACCTATCCCTCCAAGGTGAGAGGCACAAACGCACAGATGTATGTATATACCCCTGCCAGCTACACCACCAACCCATCCAAACGCTACCCAGTGCTCTATCTCCAACATGGTGGAGGAGAAGACGAAACAGGCTGGACGCATCAGGGCAAGACCAACCTCATTCTCGACAATCTCATTGCTGCAGGCAAAGCCAAAGAGATGATCATTGTGATGAGCAATGGCAACATCACAGTGCCTGGCGCAGGTTTTGGCTATTCCATCCAAGGAATGAAAGGCTTTGAGGAAGAACTCATCCAAGTCATCATACCCTTTATAGATAAGACATTCCGCACCCTGCCCGACAAACAGCACCGTGCTCTCTCTGGTCTCTCTATGGGAGGTGGACAGAGTTTCTTCGTAGGTCTGCAACACACTGAACTCTTCTCCTACATAGGCGTTTTCAGCACAGGAGTGTTTGGTGGCATACGTGAAACCAGTTCCTTCGATGCAGAAGCCTCCATGCCAGGACTCATCTCCAAACACGACCAGTACAACCGTGACCTCACACTCTTCTACATCTCTGTAGGCACAGACGACCCTCGCCTCTCCCCTACCACCAAGGCTGTTGAGAACATGCAGACCGCAGGCCTACGCATCACTTTCAACACTTTCCCGGGCGATCACGAGTGGCAGGTGTGGCGCAAATCTCTCCACGACTTCGTACAGAGACTTTTCTGAAACTTCAGTCCAAGCACTGTCTTTTTCACAACATTCACCATACTTGCCAGAGATGCCCTTGATGACATCGACAGGTATGATTTTTGCCATAGTTCATTCCATTTTCTTGGTTAAACAATGGTGTATTTGTTTCAGTGTTTGTATTGTGTTGTTTCTGTTTAGAGCAATGCGTCTACCAAGTCAGGAATGTGCATGTTTACATAGTCAGTAAACAACTAAAAAAGTATCTACTGTTTTTAGGAAAAGACAATTGGATGTTTACCAACGCTTCGATTACGTTTCATTTGCACATAAAAAACGCTAATTCCTAATCAGAAAATTATCAATGAAAAAATTTGGATATACTAATACAGTTCTAAACAACCAAGAAACTCTTCAAATGCTTCAAGGTTTTTGTTATGAAGCTTTGAGATTCTTGAAGGTTTCAGCAGAGAAATATCCCAAATTTGCTATAGGCGTTGCTATGCAGGCGAATGGCAAGGCTGTTCCTCTGGTAATAGACTATGCGCATTCAAAGGTGTTGGTTTCTATTCCTGTGTTCCGAATAATGTTTCAAGGAACGGTAGGCAATGATGCACCAACAATGTACCGTTTGATGGGTTATCAGTTGGCTCGTTTTTGGTATAGATTTACAACTGGCGATAATGTAGGTGCATTTAACAGCATGGACAAAGACAGTATTGTATTTGCCCAATCGTTGATGACATTGAAGGGATGTCGCCTTAATCCTATAACACCAGTTGCTGAAGTATTAGAAATGCTAAAATCGGAGTTTAAAATAGAGTGTGAACTCGTTACTGGTATTGAAATACCAACAAAATTAAAGCAACGCATTATACACCCGTCTAAGTCAGAACATAAGAGAATTGCTAAGCACTGGGAGGAACTTCGTGAAGAAAATATTAATCGCCCATTAACATCCATAGTAGAAGGAGACATAGGTAGTAAGTCGAATCCTTTTGGTAATGTTGATGAAGCAGCAGCTTACATTCAAAAGATAGAACAAGAACGCCTGACAACGGATCAATTCCGTCAGGAGATTGCAACAGAGGAATATTTCTATGATGGACTATTTTTTCGAATTCCATGGGCTTCGGCAAATGTCTCTTACTACCCCATTGAGGGGGCATCAGATAACTGTTTTGTGGTTAATCAACTCTCTACGCACAATAAGTTTGTCTTAAAGCCTTCGTTGGCTAATCACAAGTTTCTATATCGCGGGCAGTCAAAGTTCTTTTCGCCTTGCAAGCCAAGCCTCTTTCGAGCGGATAAAGACTACTTTGTAGATGATATCATACAGATAAACGAACTCCTATGTCTTCTCAAGACGCATCCACTGGTTCAACTATTTGAAAAGGGTTTTGAGTTGTTACACAATACTTTTCGTTTCAAGATTAACTATGACGGTTTGAGCCAACACTATTATAACAATACTTCTTGGCTTGATCTTACAAGTGACATGGAGGTGGCTAAGTTCTTTGCGGTTACCACCTTCAATATGAAGTTGGATCGCTATGAGAAATATACAGGTGATGAACTTGGAGTTCTATATTACTTTGATTTGAAAGCCGACTCTTTCCAATACAGTGATAAGCGCAACTATATTGTTGATAATATAGGGAAACAACCCTTTATGCGTAGTGGAAACCAGTCTGGATTTCTAATCAATGTAGATAAAGATGACGATTTTAACAATTACCCTGAAGTACGATATGTATTCTTCCGTCATGACTCGGTCATAACAGATAGAATTTTTGCACAATTCGATAATGGAGATTATTGCTGTCCGGTAAAACTTTTTGCTTGATGAAAAATTAGAGCTGACACTTCTCACGAGGTATCAGCTCTTTTTGCTAACTTTGAGTTTGAACAAAAAAACAGCTAGCAATGAGCAAAAGTACA
>JAAYDO010000024.1 GCA_012729225.1 Bacteroidales bacterium
GAAAAAACTACAGACTATTATTTATTTTCAACGACAAATATGTTTTCTGTAGTTATGGCTTCACCAATGAAAGGGATTATCTCTTTATGCTCGACAAGTTCACAGGCAAGGTTTACACCAAACATCCTATGATGTCTGCTGTTCAGTATTTGGAACTTGTCAAGAAGAATGGTCGTGAGGTGCTTTTTGCCGTTGATTACAACGACCGTCTCTATGGAATTTGCTATTAGCGACAAGCCTGCTCCTGCCAAGAAGAAGTGACAAAGATGGGAGGACATGTGCAGATGAACATGATTTGTTGCACGTGAAGTATCATCACAGCAATGTTGTTTTCATCTCCACTTGTATGTTCATTCACGCATCATAATTGGCTTACCAGATATAAGGGTAGAAACGCATGCATTGTTCGTTGGCTATTGAAGCATTGTTTATTGGCTGTTGAACCATTGTTTGTTGTCCATTGCAACAGTATTCGTTGAAGCATGAAGTACACTTCGATTATTATGCCTCTAAAGTGGGATGGAAATCCCACTATTTCATTCTTTGTGGATTTGCAAAAAGAAACCGTGTATCAACCCACAAAGGATAGTTGATACACGGTTTGCTTGAGAGCCCGAATTAGTGTCTCGTTAATCGAGCCTTATCTTAGTTTTGAGCCTTGAGCATCTCATCAATGTGGGCAGCAGCACGACGGCCATCACCCATAGCGAGAATCACTGTTGCACCTCCACGTACGATGTCACCACCTGCAAAGATGGTTGGAATGCTTGACTGCATGTTCTCATTGACTGCAATAGTGTTCTTGCGACCAAGTTCAAGACCTTCTACAGACTTTGGCACGAGTGGGTTAGGGCTTACGCCTACTGCCACAATAGCCATGTCAATGTCGATAGTCTCAATTTTACCTTCTACGGGAACAGGAGAGCGACGACCAGAAGCATCTGGCTCACCAAGTTCCATGACCTGAAGTTTCACCTGCTGCAAAGCACCCTTCTCGTCTGCAATGTACTCGATAGGATTGTGGAGAGTGAGGAACTCGATGCCTTCCTCTTTGGCATGCTTCACTTCTTCCAGGCGTGCTGGCATTTCTGCCTCAGAACGACGGTATGCTATGAAGACACGCTCAGCACCAAGACGCTTGGCTGTACGGCATGAGTCCATAGCAGTGTTGCCACCACCTACAACCATTACGCTCTTTGCCTTGACGATAGGTGTATCTGATGCTGGATTGGAAGCATCCATAAGGTTCACACGGGTGAGGTATTCATTAGAAGACATGACACCTACTGCATTCTCACCAGGAATGCCCATGAAGTTGGGCAGACCTGCACCTGATGCAACGAAGACAGCCTTGTAACCTTCAGCCTCCAGTTCCTGAATAGTGATGGTCTTGCCCACAATGCAGTCCTTCACAAACTTTACACCCATCTTGCTGAGGTTGTCAATCTCCACATCTACAATGGCGTTTGGCAGACGGAACTCTGGAATACCATATTTGAGCACACCGCCAATCTCGTGCAATGCCTCAAATACTGTGACATCATAACCAGCCTTGATCAAGTCGCCTGCGCAAGAGAGGCCTGCAGGACCTGAACCTACGATGGCAACCTTCTTACCGTTCTTTTCAGCACACTCTGGTAGTGTCATCTTGCCAGAGTTGCGTTCAAAGTCGGCAGCAAAACGCTCCAGATTGCCAATGGCCACAGCTTCATGCCCCATCTTGAGGTGAATACACTTGCTTTCACATTGCTTCTCTTGAGGGCATACGCGTCCACATACAGCGGGAAGAGCAGAAGTTGCCTTCAACACTTTTGCTGCCTCAAGGAATTGACCACGCTCAATGTTCTTCACAAATGAAGGAATATTGATGGAGACAGGACATCCTTCCATACAAGAAGGCTTTGCGCAGTCGAGGCAACGCTTTGCTTCGCAAATGGCCTGCTCTGCTGTGAGTCCTGTATTTACCTCCTCTGTACGTGTTGTTGCACGATATACAGGATCCAACTCACCCATCTTGCAACGCTCTATCTCACCACGTTCCTTTGGTTTCATAGAAGCTGCAAGAGCCTTTCTCCAGGCTGCATTGCGGTCTGTGAGTTCAGACAAAGGAGTGTCATTGGTCATGCCTGCGGCATCAGCCACTTCTTCCTTCTTTGCAGTAGTGGCAAGGCATTCTACATGTTCAGCAAGTTTCTGCATGTCTTCCTGCTCCTGTGGTTTGAAAGCACCCATGCGCTTAAACATCTCGTCGAAATCAACTTCATGACCATCAAACTCTGGACCATCCACACAAACAAAGCGAGTCTTTCCACCCACAGTGATACGGCATGCACCACACATTCCTGTACCATCTACCATGACAGTATTGAGGGACACGTCTGTTGGAATGTTATATTTCTTTGTCAATAAACAGCAGAACTTCATCATGATAGCAGGACCAATGGCAAAGCACTTGTCCACTTTCTCACGCAGAATCACTTGTTCAATACCCACAGTGACTACACCCTTCTGGCCATAAGAACCGTCGTCAGTCATGATGATTACCTCGTCAGAGTGCTTGCGTACTTCATCCTCAAGAATGATCAGTTCCTTTGAACGACCTGCAAGCACTGAAATTACCTTGTTGCCAGCAGCCTTCAAAGCCTTGATGATAGGGAGCATTGGAGCTACGCCAACACCACCACCTGCACATACTACTGTGCCAAAGTTCTCAATGTGAGTGGCTTGACCGAGAGGACCAACCACGTCTGTGATGTATTCTCCTTCATTGAGGTTGCAGAGTTTAGTGGAGGAGTAGCCAACTTCCTGTACCACAAGGGTGATAGTGCCTGCCTCTGTGTCGGAGTCAGCAATGGTGAGCGGGATGCGTTCGCCCAGTTCGCCTACACGAACAATAACGAAGTGACCAGCCTTGCGAGATTTAGCAATGAGAGGGGCTTCAACTACAAGCTTGAAAACCTTCTCGCTGAACTGCTCTTTTTTAACAATCTTATTCATAATAATCATTTTGTTTTGCCCATGCTATATGATGTGGGCATTACTTATAATATACGTTATCTTATTTATGTAATAGATCTGATGTTGTTAGAGAGATCTATAGGCATCGTTTATTTAATCATGTCAAATCCTGTGTATGGAACAAGTGCTGCAGGAATCTTGATGCCTTCTTCTGTCTGGTTATCCTCAAGTATAGCGGCAACAATGCGTGGAAGAGCCAAGGCTGAACCATTCAATGTGTGGCAAAGCTGTACTTTCTTATCTGCATTGCGATAGCGACACTTTAATCGGTTTGCTTGATAAGTGTCGAAGTTTGATACTGATGAAACTTCAAGCCAACGTCCCTGAGCCTCAGAATAGACCTCGAAGTCATAGCAGATGGCAGAAGTAAAACTCTGGTCGCCACCACACAAGCGGAGAATTCGATAGGGTAATTCGAGCTTCTTGAGCAAGCCTTCCACATGATTCAGCATCTCTTTGTGGCTTTCTTTAGAATGTTCTGGTTTGTCAATACGGACAATCTCTATCTTTGAGAACTCGTGCAGGCGATTCAAGCCACGCACGTCTTTACCGTAAGAACCTGCCTCACGACGGAAGCACTGAGTATATGCGCAGTTCTTCACAGGCAAATCCTTCTCGTCAAGAATAACGTCACGGTAGATGTTCGTTACAGGCACTTCGGCAGTGGGGATAAGGTAGAGATCATCCACCTCACAATGATACATCTGACCTTCCTTGTCTGGCAACTGACCTGTGCCATAGCCTGAAGCCTGGTTCACCACCGTAGGTGGCATGATTTCGGTGTAGCCAGCCTTATTTGCCTCAGCAAGGAAGAAGTTGATGAGTGCACGCTGAAGTTGAGCTCCCTTTCCTATATATACAGGGAAGCCTGCGCCTGTTATTTTTACACCAAGGTCGAAATCAATGAGGTTGTATTTCTTTGCCAAATCCCAGTGAGGGAGTTTTGCATTGCCATTTGAAGGAACTGTGTCCCAATTACCCACGGTATCTCCAGGCTTACATTCACGGAGTGAAGATTTCACCACCACATTGTCTTCGGCAGAGATTCCATCAGGCACTTCATCGTATGGAATGTTAGGAATGGTGCAGAGATGAACTGTCAGCTTATTCTCAGCATTTTGCTTGATGGTTTCCAGTTCAGCAGCAACGCTCTTGAGTTTCGCTACTTCTGCTTTTGCAGCCTCAGCCTTTTCTTTCTCACCAGCCTTCATCAACTGACCGATTTGTGCTGCATACTTCTTGCTTTCTGCCAAGATAGCATCAAGTTTAGTCTGTGCATCACGACGTTGCTTGTCAATGTCGATGGCCTTTTCCACTGCAATCTTGGCCTCTGGAAAATGTTTCTTTTCGAGACCCTTAATCACTCGTTCGGTCTCCTCAGTAATCAACTTTAGTGTAAGCATAACTTAACTTTGTAAGGATTTGTCGATATTAATTGAAAAGGGTGGGTCATAAAAATTGCTGCCAATCATGATGTTGCTTCAACTTTTCTGACTCACCCTACATTTCTTTATTGGAATGTAGTCTTTTCTTCTACTAATTATTTGAGAAGACCTAACTCCTTAAAAACATCTACCAGTGCAGACACACAGCGGTCCACTTGTTCTTTAGTATGAGTAGCCATGAGCGCCACACGAATCAACGTATCTTGTGGAGCGCATGCTGGTGGTACGACAGAATTAACAAAGATGCCCTTGTCAAATGCCATCTTAGTCACCTCGAATGTCTTGTAGGCATCACGAACGTAGAGTGGGATGATAGGACTCTCTGTATCACCAATCTCAAAACCGGCCTGTTTGAATTGCTCAAGTGCATAGTTAGTAATCTTCCAGAGATTCTCTTGGCGTTCTGGCTCAGCCTTGAGGATGTGGAGTGCTTCGAGAGCAGCAGCTGTAGCTGCAGGAGTGTTGCTGGCACTGAAAATATAGGTACGGCTGTTGTGGCGAAGCCAGTTGATAGTGTCACTATCTGAAGCTATGAAACCACCAATAGAGGCAAGGCTCTTAGAGAATGTACCCATGATGAGGTCTACATCATTTGTGAGACCAAAGTGGTCACACACACCACGTCCCTGACGACCAAACACACCCAAGCCATGAGCTTCGTCCACCATAACAGTAGCGTTATACTTCTTTTTGAGTTCTATGATTTCAGGGAGTTTTGCGAGGTCACCTTCCATTGAGAAGAGACCGTCGATAACAATCAATTTAAGGGCTTCAGGCTCGCATCTCATCAACTGGTGTTCAAGATCCTCCATATCATTATGCTTGTAATGGAAGAACTGAGAGAAGGAAAGACGACGACCATCTACGATAGAAGCATGGTCTCTGTCATCACCAATGATGTAGTCATTGCGACCTGTTAAGCAAGAAACGACACCAGAGTTTACTGTAAAGCCAGTAGAATAAACTAATGCTTCGTCTTTGCCCACAAACTCAGCCAATTCTTTCTCAAGCTGAATGTGGAGGTCGAGTGTGCCATTCAAGAAACGTGATCCAGCACAGCCTGTGCCATATTTCTCTATTGCCTTGATGGCTGCGTCACAGATGCGCTTGTCATAAGTGAGACCCATATAAGAGTTGGAACCAAACATGAGAACTCTCTTTCCGCTCATAGTCACCTCCGTGTCCTGATGGCTATCAATTTCCCTAAAGTAAGGATAGACCCCCGCATTGATATACTTCTGTGGTTCTCTATACTTACTCATTCTTTCTTGTAATAAACCCATAATTAATAAGTGTGTTCCTGTGTATTCCCGACTATTGCTAAGTCTTCAATTAATGAATATTGTCAGTTTGCCGGCACTGGAATATACACGTTGTTTGTGATTATTATTATCTAACAAAATGCACCGAGATGCAAAAACGATGCAAAAACGATGCAAAGTTACTAAAAAATAGAGGTTCTAACGGCATAAATCTAAAAAAAAAATTAAGAAAGGTCAAAATCATTGATTATAATTGAGAAATTGATGGGAAAAGTAGTAATTTTGCATTGCATTTCAAGATAGAGGTATAAAATGTCACTTCGAAATTGCACTCATGCATCATTATACATATTATATAGTAGGCCAGAGCATCCATGTCAAGAAAAAAACATATCACATTCATCGTCAATCCCATCTCAGGCACATCAGGCAAGAACTTTGTGTTGCATCTCATCGAGGAGTATCTCGATAGAAATGTCTATACTTACGATGTTCTCAAGACCCAACACATGGGACATGCTACAGAGTTGGCTCATGCTGCGGCAGAGAGAGGAGTGAATGTGGTGTGTGCCATTGGAGGAGATGGAACAGTGAATGAGGTAGCATGCGGTCTTATTCACACACCCTCCGCATTGGCTATCATCCCGTCTGGCTCTGGCAATGGACTTGCTCGTCATCTTCGCATACCTACCGACCCACTTAGTGCTATCAAGATTATCAATCTAGGCAATATTCAGCTCATGGACTATGGCATAGTCAATCTGAAGCCGTTCTTCTGTACTTGTGGCGTAGGCTTTGATGCTTTCATCTCCCAGCGTTTTGCTGAATCAAAAAGGCGAGGTCCAGTCTCTTATATAGAGAATGTGCTTAATAGCAGTTTGCGCTATCACCCAGACACCTATGATATTGATATTATCAATACAACTAACGGACAAGAAGTTCACAAAATTCATAAGGCTTTCCTCATCTCCTGTGCTAATGCCTCTCAGTATGGCAATAATGCCTATATAGCTCCATCCGCTTCCGTGCGAGATGGATTGATGGATGTAACCATCATAGAACCTTTCCTTCCTATTGAAGCCCCTCAATTGGCCATTCAACTTTTTAATGGAACGATTGAGCAAAACTCTCGCATTAAGACTTTCCAGTGCCGTAAAGCCATCATCCACCGCACACGCCCAGGAGTGGTGCATTACGACGGTGATCCTTTAGAGACAGGCGAAACCATTGAGGTTGAAATAGTTCCTCAGGGTCTCCTTTGCCTCTCCCCAACCGAGGAGGGAATGCCTACAGTAGAGGTAAGAGTGCAGAATTTCCTTACCGAGCACTTCAAGAACATGTATAACAAAACAGAGGTTCTCATTCAGGAGAATATCCGAAAGAGTCAGCGCATCACACAGTTGAATAAGGAGTTGATTAGGAAGATTTCGGGCAAATAGTTGTTTTTTTGTCAAAAAAAGAACCGAAAATTTGTTAATTCAATCAAAAGACACTACTTTTGCATACATCAGTCGTGGGGGTTAAAGTTCGTTATCCTCACAAACGCTCATTTTTTCGTTTTTGGATATAAAACAGCAAACTGACAACAATAACATATATTTATATATAGAAAAAAAATAACAACATTAGCGAGATTACAATTTCATTAATCAATAACCTTAAATAATTGACTTAAAGTTATGGCTCAAAAAAGAGTTTACACCTTCGGAAATGGACATGCTGAAGGTAATGCGCAGATGCGCGAGGTGCTTGGAGGAAAAGGTGCAAACCTTGCCGAAATGAACCTGATCGGAGTTCCTGTTCCTCCTGGTTTCACTATCACAACAGACTGCTGTAATGAGTATTACGAAGTGGGCGAAGAGAAAATCAAAGAGTTTCTACAGCAAGAAGTCGATGCTGCAGTAGCACATGTGGAGAAACTTATGAACTGCAAGTTCGGTGATGTCAATAATCCACTTCTTGTCAGTGTGCGTTCTGGTGCCCGTGCATCTATGCCTGGCATGATGGATACTATCCTTAACTTGGGTCTCAACGATGAAGTGGCAGAGGGTATGGCACGCAAGACTAACAATCCACATTTCGTTTATGATTCTTATCGTCGTTTTGTTCAGATGTATGGCGATGTTGTGCTTGGTCTCAAGCCTGTAAATAAGGAAGATATTGACCCATTCGAGGAGATTATTGAAAAGGTGAAGGAAGAACAGGGAGTAGAGCTTGACAAAGATCTCTCTGTAGATTCTCTAAAGAGACTTGTTAAGCTCTTCAAGGCTGCCATCAAGGAGCGTACAGGTGTTGAGTTCCCAACAGACCCAATCGTTCAGCTCTGGGGTGCTATCTGTGCTGTTTTTCGCAGTTGGATGAACGAGCGTGCCATCCTCTACCGCAAGATGGAAGGTATTCCAGACGAGTGGGGTACAGCCGTTTCAGTAATGGCGATGGTATTCGGCAACATGGGCAATACTTCTGCCACAGGTGTCTGCTTCTCTCGCGATGCTGGCAATGGAGAAAACCTCTTCAATGGTGAGTATCTCATCAATGCACAGGGTGAAGATGTGGTAGCAGGTACTCGTACACCACAGCAAATCACTAAGATTGGTTCTCAACGCTGGGCTGAACGTGCAGGCATTTCAGAGGAAGAGCGTGTTGCCAAGTATCCTTCAATGGAAGAAGCAATGCCGAGCCTCTATGCTGAACTCAATGAGATTCAGGACAAGCTTGAGAAGCACTACAAGGACATGCAGGATATGGAATTCACAGTTCAGGAAGGCAAACTCTGGTTCCTTCAGACTCGTAATGGCAAGCGTACAGGTACAGCCATGGTCAAGATTGCTATGGATCTTGTGCGTGAAGGACTCATTGACGAGAAGACAGCAATTCTCCGCTGTGAACCCCAAAAGCTTGATGAACTTCTCCACCCAGTATTCGACAAGGATGCTCTCAAAAAGGCTAAAGTCATCACCCAAGGTCTTCCCGCATCTCCTGGTGCTGCATGCGGTCAGATCGTATTTCACGCAGACGATGCACAAGAATGGCATGAGAACGGCCATCAAGTCATTATGGTCCGCATTGAAACATCACCAGAAGACCTCGCAGGTATGGCTTCCGCATCAGGTATCCTCACAGCCCGTGGTGGTATGACCTCTCATGCAGCCGTTGTTGCTCGTGGTATGGGTAAGTGCTGTGTTTCAGGTGCAGGTGGCATCAATGTAGATTACAAGGCTAAGACATTAGAGATTGAAGGCGTTACCTATAAGGAAGGCGACTATATATCTCTCAATGGTACAACAGGGCAGGTTTATGCAGGCGAAGTTCCTACTAAGGCTGCAGAACTTTCTGGTGACTTCAAAGCCCTTATGGATCTCTGTGACAAATACACCAAACTTGAGGTTCGTACCAATGCAGACACTCCACACGACGCTCAGGTTGCTCGTGAGTTTGGTGCTAAGGGTATCGGTTTGACTCGTACAGAGCACATGTTCTTCGACGACCAGAAGATTATTGCTATGCGCGAAATGATTCTTTCCAACAGTGTTGAAGGTCGTGAGAAAGCACTTGCCAAGCTTCTTCCATACCAGAAGGCAGACTTTTACGGAATCCTCAAGGCTATGGACGGACTTCACGTCAATATCCGCTTGCTCGACCCTCCTCTCCATGAGTTTGTACCACATGATATTGAAGGACAGAAGATCATGGCTAACGAAATGGGTGTAGATATTAAGGTCATTCAACAGCGTGTGGCTTCATTGGCTGAGAACAACCCAATGCTGGGTCATCGTGGTTGCCGTCTTGGTATCACATTCCCAGAGATTACAGCCATGCAGACTCGTGCCATCCTTGGTGCGGCTTGCCAACTCAAGAAAGAAGGCTACGATCCTCATCCAGAAATCATGGTTCCACTCATCGGTATTCTCTATGAGCTCAAGCAACAGAAGGAAATTATCCTCAAGGTGTCAAAGGAGGTCTTCGCAGAAGAAGGCGTTGAGATTCCATTCGAAATTGGTACAATGATTGAGATTCCACGTGCTGCCCTTACCGCAGACAAGATTGCTACAGAGGCAGAGTACTTCTCATTTGGTACTAACGACCTCACTCAGATGACCTTCGGTTACTCTCGTGATGACATCGCAAGCTTCCTTCCTGTTTATTTGGACAAGAAGATACTCAAGGTCGATCCATTCCAGGTGCTCGACCAAAATGGTGTTGGTCAATTGATTAAGGTGGCAGTCGAAAGAGGTCGTGCAGTTCGTCCAGAACTCCGCACAGGTATCTGTGGCGAGCATGGTGGTGAGCCATCATCAGTCAAGTTCTGTGCCAAGATTGGTATGAACTACGCTTCATGCTCTCCATTCCGTGTGCCAATTGCACGTCTTGCCGCCGCGCAGGCTGCTGTAGAGGAATAAACGACAGAATGCTGATAATTAGTAAAATACGAGGCAAGGACTTGGGAAACAGGTTCTTGCCTCGGTTCTTTTTGCTCATATTCTGCACGTTACGCAAGCAGAACGTGCTGACCAAATACCCCATTTTGTTGACCAGATTTTTTGAGCATGTTGACCAGACAAAAAAACGACTTCTGCAAAAACGGCAAAAAATCCCTCCTGTGTTTGCGATATGTTGACCAGAATTTGGGATAATGTTGACCAGATTTATTATAGTTTTTCCATCTTGTTAAACAAGTTCGTAAACTATTAAACAAAGCGTATAAAGAGTATAAACGATTTTACTAATTATAAAAATTATGGCTACACTTAGACCTACAGTAAAAACAAAGCTTAAAACTGGAATGTATATAGTTTACATTCGAGTTGTCCATAATAGACAGAGTTCTTTTATAAGAACATCGTGGATGGTGAATGATAAAGGAATCAAGGGTAAGGATGTAATTGATCCATTTGTTATTCAACAAACTTCAAATCTGATTAGCCGATACTATCAGATACTGAACCAGATTGACTGTTCAAGCTGGACCGCATCGGAAGTAGTCTCCTACATCACAACTTCAACTGAAGATCTGTCATTTTCAGATTATGCGAGGAATCACATTAAAAAGCTGATAAGTAGAGGTCAAGAACGTACTTCACGCAACTACAAGTGGGCATTGAACCACTTGGAGAGATTTGCCGAGACAGACAACATTATGTTTTCTCGCATGACCTCTGCTTTTCTTAACCGATGGATAGAATCTCTTTCAGAAACCAATCGTTGTAAGGAACAGTACCCAGTTTGCATCCGTGAAGTCTATAAAGCTGCGCTAAAGGAATACAACGATGAAGAGCAAGGTATATCTTTACTCAAGAACCCTTGGGGAAATGTTGTGATTCCAAGAAGCGACATCCCTGAGAAGCGAGCTATCCCAGCAAGCATGTTGCGTAAGTTCTTTAGTGTTGTACCTGATAGAAGTCGGTTCACCAATCCTCTTATGGAGGTTGGCCAGGATGTTGCTTTGATTTCGTTCTGCCTTTGTGGTTTGAATGCAGTGGATATTTTCAATGCAGAAAAAGAGCAGTATATCAACGGCATCTTCCATTACGAGCGACAGAAAACCAGAAAGTCACGTGCCGATAAAGCATATTTTGAAATCAGAGTACCTGAATTCTTGAAACCTACTTTCGAGAAGTATCTCTCTAAAAATGTAGATACTCCTTGGTTGTTCAACTTTCATGATCGTTTGTCAACCTCAGATTCTTTCTGTGCTAATGTAAATATTGGTATTAAGCAGATATGGGAGAAGGTTGACCCTAACTTCAAGGCTTCCCTCTATGCTTTTCGTCATAGTTGGGCAACCATAGCTCAGAATGAATGTGGTGCGACCTTGAATGAAGTTGACTTTGGGCTTAACCATTCCATCAACAAAATGGCCAAGGTCTATGTGAAAGTTGATTTTACTCCAGCTTGGATTTTGAATGAGAAGGTAATTGATTTCATCTTTTTTACTGATAATGAATCTAAGCATGTTGAGAAGGAGGATAAAACATTCGAGCGAATCTCAAAGTACAATAATGTTCGTGCAGAGGCCTATGTGATGGGTAAGCAGGTTTGTGCTCTTGAAGATACAGGATTCAACAATGTTGACCAGATAATGGATAAACTGGTTACCTTGCTTCCAAAGAAAGTAAAAGATACTCGCATTCAGTTCAAGATAACCAATGTTGATAAGAACCTCACACAGATGTATCAACGACTGGTTCGTTAAGATTGCATTAATGACATAATAAAACTCAGATACGACTTAGTGTCATATCTGAGTTTTTCTTTTTGTGACTTGTTTTACAGAAGATAGTTTTGCTGAATGTTGGCTAATTCTTGCAAATCGATAAGCCTGTATCGTTTCTTTCCTGGCGATATTCTGACAGGCTTTAACTTGCCACTTTTTACCCATCGTTCAACGTCTGCTCTTCCATACATTCTATAAGCCTGTGCCTGACTGATTTCAAATTGACCTTTTTCCACCTGATGTATTCGTAAAGCCACCTTCGTCGCCAACGAGTCAATGAACTGGTCGAAAGTAACAGTCGTGTCTAAAAAATGAAATTCTCTATTATCATCCATATTCTTATGATTTAAATGTGATGACGTGGAGGGACTACCTCCGTGCCAGATTCAATTCTGCCGCAAAGGTAGCCCTCAAAAATCACAAGTATGCGAATAGCAACTATATAGGATTCCGTATATAGTTGTTATATAGCTCTCCTATTTGCAGATAATAGGATTGCTTGCATTTTACAGACATTCTTTCAGTTTCTTTATAAACACGTCGCAACTGTCATAGAAGCCGATTCCGTCATCTGTTATGTTGGAGTTTGGCTTCTTCCGAAGATTGGCAACTCTTGCCTGTGATAGTCCACAGCGTAGTTGACTTGCACGCAAAGGCTCGTTATTGACAGACGATGATACCAGTTTATGGTTGTCCATAATCATCTGCCATGAATAAGGCAGAAGCCCATGTTCACGAAGTTTGCCGAAGAAAATTGCCACATGTCTATTGACCGTTGCTTGAAGGGGAATTGACAATCTACATTCAAATAGATCTTTGATGTCTTTTTCTGTCACCTTGCGCTGGAATAGATTTGTTGAGCTCGCAAACTTTGTTATAAGTCGTATCTGCTCAACATTAAAATGAGCCAGAAACACGGGTTCTGGCTCTTCGAGACTCTTGCCTTTATTGAACAAGTCATCCATTTTGAGAAAGTCCTTCTCCTCAAAGCTGTCTTTTGAGAAGAAGGCATCTACAAGGTCGGGGCGTTCTTCCAGAAGCTCCTTCAGTGCGAACAAATGCATAACATGAAGTCTGATGTCTGCTTCACGAATGCTTGTACATGGAAGGTGATAGTAGATGAAATCATTCACATAACGAGAATAAGATTTCTCGCCTTTGATGATTACAGACTGGTACTGCTCGTATGCAGCACGATAGAGCTGCCAAAGCTCATTTTGTGGCAGCTCATTCTCTACTTTCTTTGTACGGCTTGCACAGCATGGGCACAAAAAGAGAGAGCACGGGAGTGTTCTTTAACCGTTTCATTTTCTTTTTGTGAATTAAACTGTTATTGAAAAATTTGATATTATAATACATACATATTGGTATGTGCTTATTCCTTATTTTGATTTGCTATATGGTTGGTGCAGCATCATCAATCCAATAAACTCGTCAAACACCATTGCCCTATTATTACGTCTATTGAATCGGAAGTAATACTCATTCAAATACCCTTGGATATATTCTGGCAATATATGTCGGTGCGCTCCGAATAGCCAGTTCTTAAGATTTGAGACATGTGTGAAGCTTTGAGTTAATTTAGCTGTGTCTTCATTCGTCTCTATGTGGTAATTTGAGATATAATGCTCATAATTTCTATCTTTACTGATGTACACTTTTGCATCTGCTTTAATGTGCTGTCCGAAGAATCTATGGATTTGTTCAGACGATAAGCAGTTCAACAGTAGTCCATATGCCTTGCCTATTTCTCCATTGTTCAAAACCTCCATCGCCACCAATACGATATTTTCAGATTGTTCGTTATTTCGTCCCACGACATAGAAATCGGTAATGAGAACCGTGCCATTAAGAAAATTGATGTCCTGGTTATACAATGCTAACTGCATTTTCCGTTTGAATTCCCAAATGGTCTTTTGTCTTACGCCATATTCCTCAGCTTGTTTTGAGGAAGATATACTCTTTTCAGAGACACACATATCAAAGATTATACGGAAAGCAGTGAGAAGTGATATCCTGATCTTGTTAAATATGGTTCCTGCCGTTGGGCTTTCATCATGCTTACATCTGGTGCATCGTCTAGCGAAAGGTAACTGTCCTTTGCAGTAATGTGTATTGCCACATCGCTTGCAAACGAAAGAGTCACCTTTCCATTTTATGCCAGCCAGATATTTGTAACAATCCTCGTCGTTTTGAAAGGACTTGTTGAATCTGGCAAGGCTGATGCCCTTGTATATATTTCTTGGTTTCATGGTGCAAAGGTAATAAAATTTTACGAAATAGTGCGGTCTAACCGCCTAAATAATAAAAACGAGTGTGATTTAATGAAAATGAATGCTATTTGAATGTAATATATAACAAAGAAACATCCCAAAAAACCATGAAAAAGCTAACAAATCCAAGCAAGTGAAACCAACTAAGCTATATAACCACGAAACATCTGTTTGTATATAGTGTTGTTCTGAAAATGAACTATTTTATCCTTATACCTTTGTGTTCAATTCAAATCTGAGGGATTATCCTCATGATTAAACTCAAAATTCTTAAATATGGCAAAGAAAGAAATCGAACTATTAGAAAAACGTATTGAACTACTGGAGATGCAGCTCAAAGAATTAAAAACAATTGAGCCGGACATCATCAATCAGCGTCTCAAATCAATAGAAGAGACACTCTACTCCACCAAAGACATTCTGAATATGAGAGAAGTGTGTCAGTATCTCGACATCTCCCAGAGTCTTCTCTATAAGCTCACCTGTAATGGTGAAATACCTCACTTCAAGCCGCGTGGCAAGATTATATTCTTTGAAAAGAAGGAACTGATAAAGTGGATAAAGAATAATGGCAATCGTGGCTCAGATGAGATTCGTGAACTTCCCAATCAAGAACCAAACGATTCATGCAACAATGAAAAAGAAAACTCCAAAGAAGAACAGCATTGATGGTATGAACCTCCCCGACTCTCGTTTGGTAGAGCTTCTTGACAGATGTGTAATTTCTGTCAAGGACATCAAATGCAGAACTAAGAAGAAAGAAAACAATGGAACCAAAAGCTAAAAAGAAACGACAGGACATCCAGTAA
>JAAYDO010000115.1 GCA_012729225.1 Bacteroidales bacterium
GGAACATAATACGTAGTTAAAATATATTCCTCTTAAATAACAAATTACAATGCGGTTGTTTAATGGCAAAAAGTCTACAGTAAATACTTTGTTTTCAGACGTTCTCTTTGAGTTTTCACTATAAATGACATGGCAATAAGGCTCTATAGTACGACCATTCCATTTGAATATGGAATCTGAACATTCGCCTTTGACATAAATTTGATGATCGGCAGATTCCTTCATTGCTTTACATCCATACGATATCTGTCTATTTGACGATTCTGTTAGTTGTTTGCTGTATAAAATCTTTCCATGATCATCCATATAACTTACTTCCTGACCGTATCGATTATAACATAGGAATCCATTGTCGATTTTCAAGATCTCGGAAACAAAAGAGCCAGCTGGAATTCTTTTCATATAAGATAGATTTTTGTCAAACACTTCAATACTACTCCTTCCATTGTCAAACACATAAAGATACTGATTATCTGCACATATACATTTAGGACTGATGAGTTCACCTTTTGCATGACCAATTCTGTTCATCGTTGAAAGTATGCTTCCATCGGTAAGGCTAATCTTAGTAATATTGTTATTTCTATCCAGAACATAACATTCATTTTGATTCGTAGCTACATCAACGATTCCTCCTTGTATGCTGTTATTTTTTATGGGAAAATATTTATAATTTTCCAAGTAATATGTATCCATACTAGCGGAATCAGGTAAAGTGTACGTTAAATCAGAAGAATTGACATTTCCGCCAGTACATGCAAATGTTATTAATATTATTATTACGTATGAAAAATTTTTCATAATTTCCACATTTTCTTTGAATTCTCATCTGGTTGGTGATTCTTGAATAGAGAATCACCAACCAAACTAAATGAAGATTCTTTTATTTACTTGATGCCATCTTTAATAATCATTGATTTTTTCTCCACCTTTGAATTCATTTGCAGGCACAATTCTGAGCTAACCTTTCCATCCACAACCTTTACAATTATCTCCTTCATACTTTGGATACAGTACACCGTTGCCTAGATAATAATCAGTTTCAGCATGGCGATGACAATATTCGGGATGCTCGTGTGAATTCACGAAACCAAAGTTTAATGCATCATCATACACTTTTGATGGATATAAAAAGGTTCTTTTTTTCATAATTACCATAGTATCGGTCAGTACTTATTCTTTGACCAGTCTTTTTTTGCCTTCTATAATAACTGGTATGCCAACAGTAAATTAATTCAATTTGGAGCTTTGAGCATGGATAGTCACTTGATGATGTAAAAGATTCAACATTGTCCATCAATAATGGCTCAACATTACCATTGCCCAAGAAGGAAGAAGATGTAAGGGCACATCCTCCTGCCATACATCCTACGACAAAGGTCAAACCGATTGTTTTTTTACTTTTTTGTTCATTTGATAAAAGATTAAAAATTTCCTACTCGTTAGCTTTTCGGATTCCGCTCCTGTTATGCTGTCTGGTCAGCCGCCCTTGTTGGGTTAAGGGCAAGTTCAAGAACGTTCTTGTTATATTCTTTCTTTTGCCTTCCGCTTCATCTCCTTCGTTGCAGGAGATTCTACTTTAGGATTTGTTTCTATTACTCTTTTTGCCATCTCTTTCATCCTCTTCACCTCATTCATCTCCTCATACATCAGCATCAACTGATACAAAGGATATAATCTGTTCGGCATGATGGCAAATGCCTTCTTGTATGACACCTCTGCAAGGGCGTAATGCTTCTCGTCCCGATAGTTGTTGCCCATGATGACATAGAACATGGGATCAGCAGAGACCTGCACGCCTTTCTGCAGGATGGCATTACTGTCTTGATAACGCTTGCTTTCCCTCAAAGTCTTGGCAAAGTCAAACAGGAACTGAGCATTGTCAAGTTCATCAGACTGCAGTTCGTAATAATCTGTGATGAATGCTTCCTGATGCATGCCAGAGAAAAGTCCCACGTCCTTATCCACCTCTTTCCTTCTCTCTGTCTCATGGCTGATATAGAGACTCATCATGATAAACACACAAGTGTAAAAGATAGCCCAACATCTTCCAAGAGAGCATTGCGGTTTTCCGAGCATCCGTCCTTGCCTTACCTCCTCATGATCAGATTCACTCCATGCAACAATCAGTATGATGACCACACGATATGGCATCAACTCAAAAGGATAAGAGAACATGGAGAACACCAATAGTGACAATGTTCCTGCAAACAAAGGCTTGCTTCTACGATAGAGTCGAATCATGGCTACTGTCATCACTGATACACACAGAACAGCACCAGCCAGCCCTTGCTCCACAAGAATCTTCAGCAAATCGTTATAGGCATAGTCAGTCACACCCGCCGAGTTGAACAATCTATTCTCTGGATTGGCATTCCACATCTCTGCTATTCCCTCCGCACAAGCATGCCTAAAGCCTCCAACACCCACTCCCAGCCAAGGAGAATGTGTCCACGAGGTCAGCGACGACATCCAGATAACAGTCCTTCCATCAGCAGAACCTTGTTTGATGAAATAGAGAACAATGGCACATACTGCCAAACCTGCCCACACAAAGTATCTATATCTCCAATATCTGTTTCTCCATATCCACAACATGCATGCTCCCAGCCCAACAAAGGCCGCCCTGCTCCAAGTGGAAGGTAGTGTGATCAGAATCAACAAGATTGCGGCAAGTATTGCTTTGTCTGCATGGGATAGAACCTGTCGGAATACACTATTCAATGGGGCATGCTTTAGGTCAGGAAATCTTGATTGAAGAAGATTTGATGCTTTCCCTGCAATACGTTGAACCATACACACCGATATGACAGCCTTTTTTTCTTGCAAAACAGCCAGTCCCACAACAGCCGCCATCATCAGGTATGCAGAATATGGACCAGGGTTCTGGAAGTTGCCTGTCAGCAAGAACAAGTGATGACGGCTTGTTCCGTCCATGATTTGCAACACACCCCAAATGCTCTCATAGCAACCACAAAGAAGGACACCAGCCACCAGCCACCATGCCGAAAGCCTTGACTCATGAAAGACCACACGCGTGAATACATATAAGAGAATAGCCGTGCATGCCTTCAGTCCCTCCGTTGCACAGGGATACTCTGCCCCTATATATACCCTGAATAGATCATACAGAGCCCACAAGGCAACCATTGCATCCACCAACGTGATTCTTGCCTTTGTCCTGTAAGCCATCAAACCACATATCCCAACAATCCCCAACACGGACATCGACTCAACGAGCCACACATCAGCATCAGCCCACCTCACTTCCACTGGTTGCAAGGACAGAAACAAGAGGAATGCAATGGTCAAAATCTGCAACCCCTTACACACGTATGTCATCTTATCTCTCATCTTCATCATGTTCTTCATTTGGAATAATGAACTGACTGCCTCGTATAATCAGCCCAACCACCCCTACAATATACTCCTCTGGCACAGGTCCCCAGTATCGGGAATCATCAGAGTTTGCCACATTGTCACCCGCCATGAAGTAGTAGTTATGCTGAAACTGATGCTCAGTGATTAATTTGCCATCAGCATACACCTCATTCTTGCCCCAGTCCAGCGTAATCTTTTTCCCCAATTCCCATTCAAGGAAATACATGTATGTCAAAGCCTCCAGTGGTCTCAACTGCATGATGTCACCCTTCCTTGGCACATACAGAGGACCAAAATTCAGCACATTCCATCCTTGACAATAATAAGGAGGAACCCAGTAGCCCCCTGTGGTAGAATCTGTCAATTGCGCTAAACGATCCTGCTCCGTCTCCAGCCCCAGCACACCATCAAAGTTGTTGTTCACATAATGTCCATTCACAGCACTGATGCTATCACCTGGCAAACCGATGACACGCTTGCAGAACACATTATTGATGATGAACTTTATCTCGCCCCAGTGATTGGCAAAGTTGAACACAGCAATGTCATTATATCGAATCATCCTTGTCCCTTTCGTTCTGAAAGACTCCAACTGCTGACCTTCAGGGTTGAAGTCAAGATTCGTATAAATCCTTGCACCCATGATGAGTTTATTCACCACCACCTTGTCTCCTGGCTGCAGCGTCGGACACATGGATTCTGTTGGTATGGTGAAATAATCCATCACAAACACCCTGATCAGTAACCATACCCCGTAGAGCAATGGCACAGACAAGAACGAAAGCACAATAGATATGCAGGTCTTCTTCATGGGCCGTTATACATTTTTCATCTTCATAGATCTAAGAGACACACATACGATGGTTGCAATGACAAGACACAATGCCACATAGACAACAATATAAGGCGTATGCTCCATCTCCTCAAACAAGAAGTACGAGTACAAGGGCAGAACAAGGCTCACGACAATGCAGATATACAGGTAAGGATCGCATACCAGCATCTTCAAGTTCCAATGCCTCTTCTCGTGCAACCCATATCCAAGCAATCCCACGGAAAGCATCCACAGCACCACACTTTTGATAAATGAAGCCTGTGGTGAGAAGTGGATGAGTTCTCCAAAACATCCGCAGGACTCAATGCTGCCAAATATGGTTGGATAGAGATAGTTGACTCCTGTCAGATAGACGAAGAAAGTCATCATGGTGGCAAACATTGCGTTTGCCACCAGATGATACCTTGTCTTCAATGCCAACAATCCCACGGTCATTTCCATGACACAGACCATGATGGCACATGCTCTTCCATATCCTTGCATGAATGCTGAAAGATACAGACCTATGTACTCCTCCACTTCCATTGAAAAAGAATGGATGTTGATGGATTTGAGAAGAGAGGAAGTCATAAAGACTATTGCAAGTACAAAGCATACTACACTCACAAATCTATATTCTCTCTTGTTTCTTCTTCTCATTTTCTATTACTTTGTTGAATAAAGCTTCCATTCTATCATTCAAGAAGGGGTCTCCGACCATCAAGACTTCTCCATTATTGTTAATTACAAAAGTGTGAAACAATGAGTTATCTGGGAAATTAGGATTCGACTTTAATAGTGCGTTCTCTGTGTCAAGAAATACAGAGTCTCGTACTCGTTTGGAACACAGATCTCTATACACTTGTTCTTTTTCTTTTGTTGTGGTCTTTATGATATACATGAAACATACATTTTCATACTTGTCAAAATATTTTGTTTCTTTATTGGCAATTGTTGAAGCCATACAAGTTCCACATGAATACGAATCAATATATTTTATTATATACTAAAGTTTCGCAAGTGACTGATCACATGCATAATTTAACGTAAATTAGGAATAGAAAAGGCTTCGAAGTTTGTATAACTCACAGGAAATGAGTAACTTTATAATCGCTAAAGTACAAAGTTCAA
>JAAYDO010000053.1 GCA_012729225.1 Bacteroidales bacterium
ACTCCGTAGGCCTGATATAATAAGCTGGCATTCATATCTGATATGGTTGGGGAACCACAAAGATAATGATTTGTCAGCTTTTCATATGATAGGAAACTACAAAACCAACGCAATTCGGGGATGAACCGAATATATCTTGAATGATCGCTTGTCATATGCGTACATATTATATTATTGCCACAAAGATAATGATTTTTATTTGCATAAAAATATGAAAACTGCAAAAAGTGATATTTTTGACTGATTTAGTGTTACAGGTTGACAAGAAAAAGGGCGTAACTTTGCACTCGAAAATTAAAAATAAAAGATATATGAAGAAATTTGGACCTGCAGGTTGGTTATTCCCAAAGCCTGTCATGATTATTGGAACATACGATAGTAAAGGAACTCCTAACGCCATGAACGCAGACTATGGCGGTTCATGGGATTACACAGAGATTTCACTCTTCCTAGGCAAGCAGCGCCAAACAACGCTCAACCTCTCGGAGAATGGTGATTTCACCCTCGCATTGGCTAACAAAGAGACAATGGTCGCTTCTGACTTCGTAGGCATCACAAGTGGTTTCAGTTTGCCTAATAAGGTGGCTCGTACTGGTTGGAAGGTGCAGAAGGCTCCAGATGTGAACGCTCCCCTCTTCACCAACTTCCCAATCACGCTTGAGTGCCGCATCCGCTCGGTCATGGAGGCGACAACAGATTCATGCTATCATGTGATCGCTGATATCGTGGGTGTGATCGTGGATGATAAATACGTAGGTGCAGACGGTCGTCCTGATGTGCAGAAGATGAACCTCATCTGTCATGAGACCATTCACCAAACTTATATCCAGTTAGGCAACACGGCTGGTAAGGCATTCCGTGAGGGTACAAAATTAAAATAAGACGATTATGGCAAGAAAGAATATTGGCGCAAAGCCTTACATCATGCCGATGCCGGTGATGATGTTGTCAAGCTACGACGAGAAAGAGAAGCCTACAGCCATGCTCGCTGTGTGGGGTGGCATCAGCAATGAGACTGAGATCACCATCACGGTGGCTGCTGAGCGACACACGCTCAAGGGTATCCTGGCGCGTCAGTCGTTTGTGGTGAGCATGGGTACTGTGGAGACTGCCACACAGTGCGACTATCTCGGTATCACCCGGGGAGTCAAGGTGGAGGATAAGTTTGAGCGTTCGGGCTTCCACACCACCAAGTCTGAGTTTGTGGATGCTCCATTGATTGATGAACTGCCTTTTGCGGTGGAGTGTCGCGTGAAGAGCTACAATCCTGAGACATGGCAGCTCATTGGCGAGATCGTGAATGTTGGTCTTGATGAGAGCATCTTAGGTGAGAATGGCAAAGTGTCATTCGACAAGTTTCATCCTTTAGCATTTGACTGGATGACCAAGACTTACTTCGCCCTTGGTGAAAAGGCAGGCAATGCCTATAAGGATGGATTAGAAATTAGGCAAAGGAAATAAATTCCAGAATTCCGTTTTTTCATCATACTTTCATGCCGACCACGGAATTCTGGAATATCGGAAAATGCAGAATGACACCATCTTGGGTTGAAAGGGTGATGGGTTGTTGTATTTATTTGTATTTCAATACTATTGAAGATATAAATATTTTGTAGATCGCCATATAATTAGTTGAACTCTCGTTTTTGTCTTTTATATCTGAGACACAATCTCCTGTAATTCCTTGCGAGGGGTAGGCTTCACCTCTTTGTTGGGATTGGGGTGGCCAAACGGGATGAGTACTGCTGGTTCTTCATTCTCGGGCAGATGAAGTTGCTCATGGAGGAATTGGGCATCAAAGTTGCATACCCAACAGGTGCCAAGACTTTGTTCTGCTGCAGCCAGGCATATATGCTCTACAGCAATTGCTATGTCGATGTCACCGTGATCCTTTTGGTCCGTAGGGCGATGCCAGGACTCGTTGTGCTGGATGCAGCACACGATGATATGAGGAGCAGAAGAGAACCATTCACGTGGATAGCTCTGGCGTATTTTCTGCAACACTTCTTCTGAGCGAGCAATATAGAAGTGCCAAGGTTGGAAATTGACAGCAGATGGAGCAATGCGAGCACATTCGAGGATGTAGTCAATCTTCTCTTGACTAACGGGTTCACTAGTGTATGAGCGTATGGAATGACGCTTTTGGGCTAATTCTAAAAAGTTCATCTTGTAGTGGTATTTGATGTGATTAATTGGTAGGAAATTTACTTTCGGGTTGCAGTGCTGCGGTGGTGTCGAGTGGCTTTCTTTTGCTGATGTAGTTTGGTGTGCATGCGCCAACCAAAGAAAGCACGTACCTGCCATTGGGTGTCGCGCAGAGAGAAGTCGCTGTCCTTGCCTGTTTTGGAGTGCTGGACAACAGATGTTGCTCCTATAAAGTAGCGATCCCAGGAATAGATAACTCCTGCACGACCCACCAGAAAGATGTTGAGGTTTCCTTCCATCTTGTTAGTCTCTTCTGTGCCATTGTCGTCTGTTGTATGGAGGTTGTAGTTGCGCCATATCATCACGCTGGGTTGCAGAGTGGCATGAAAAAGCCAGTGCTTGCCTGCCACGAGGTTATAGCCATAACCTGCACCGAGTGAGAAAGAGTTCATGTCAATGCGGTTGATGTCATATTTATAGATTCTCTGATCATCCAGGTTGTCTCCAATCTTGAGACGTCCTGTGGCAAAAGCAGCCTGAACCAAGAAACTTCCAGCACTACGTTTCTGAATCCATGTGCTGTTAAAAACAGCGGGGAGAGAGAATCGCTTGCCATTGAATACGTAGTAGCCATTCACTGCAAGACTGCGCATATTAGTGTTGTGGAGTTTGTGTCTCTTTCCACCAAGGCTGGTTCTGCCACGAAAGGCATCTACTTTTTCAAAGGTAAGATCCACTCCAAAAGTGTTATTATAATAGTTGATGGCTGATACCATGTCGCTGATCTCATTCAGAATCTTGCTGGGGGAAAGAGATATTGAAGCAGAGATACCTCGATAGTTGGCCATCATGCCAAGCGTAATCTTAGGGTCGGAAGAGAGATAGTAGTTGCCCTCATTGCCTCCAGCATTTACAGCACGAAGGTGCATGACATCCGCAAAGGCATCTCCTTTTGCACGGAAGGTCCAAGTCTCAATAGGGCGAGCCACATAGAATGTGTCGGTTGTAATCTTGGAGTTGCGCACCGTGAGCGCACTGTCTGCCTTGATCATGGCATCCTCGCCCTTTATCTTCAGTTCTTGTTTTGTCTCCTGTATCTGCCCTGCTATTTTATCTTTCTTTTCCTGAAGGTTTTCTATGATTTGTTCCTTCTTCTCGCGAATCTTTTCCTTCAGATTCTTGGTCGTGTCAGACACCTGCTCTGTGTCAGCATCATTGTCTTGAGCAGAGATATGACATGGTGGTAGAAATACGACTATGATAATGGATAAAAGTCTGATTTTCATGTAAAAAGAATTGATTACATTCAGAAAGGATGTAATGATTGAATGATGAAATGACCTTTATGAATTGGGGGTGAGACGGCAAGACCAGCAGATTAGAGGCGAGTCTTGTATTCTTTAATAATGCGTTCCACCTTCTTTGCTCCTTGTTCGTCAAGGCGCATGTCGCGGTAATGACGCTCCATGAAGTCGTGAACTGCAGTAAAGATAATCTCCTTGTAGTCGTAGTTTTGGAAAGTCTTGATCAAGCGCAACTGGAGATCTGTTTCCTCGTCTATATACACAAGTTTAGCAAGTTTCTTGCTTAACAGTGATTGTTTCTTGGCTGGGCGACCAGGAATGCCATAGGTAGGCTGTGGGGCTACCGCAGCAGGTTGCTGTGTGGGAATCTGTTCTGTTTCGTCCACACTCATGCGCTGAGTGGTGGTTTGGTCGGCTTTTACTTCGTTGATAAAACTACCGATACCGAGATCCTTGCGTTTGTTATTGGCCATAGTGGGGTATTTTTATTTAGAGGTGTTAATTTCCGTTTTCGCTGTTGCTCTCTTCCATTTCTTCTTCAGCCTTGCGAGCCACTGTCTTCCAGTTCTTGGGGCGTTTCGCTCCTGTCATTTCCTCCGCAAGACGCATGTAGTCTTCTGCGCCATTACTTTCTGGAGCATATTCAAAGATAGTCTGGTGACCCAGAGGACTCTCGTCAAACTTGACACACTTTCTAATCTTTGTCTTCATGGTTGGCACTTCGCTTTGCTTCTCAAAATAGCGGCTCACCTCTTTGGCAATCTTTGTCTGCTTGTCATATTTGACAAGGAGGTAGCCCTCGATGGAGAGGTTTGGGTTGATTTCCGACTGAATCTCATGGATAGCCAAAAGAAGGTTCTGCATGCCCTGAAGAGAGAATCCGCTGCATTCGGTGGGGATAATCACTGCGTCGGAAGCAGAGAGGGCATTGTCGTTGAGCACTGAATCGCCTGGTGCACAGTCAATGACCACATAGTCGTATTCGTTCTTCACCTGGTCGAGCTTGCGAGCCAGGATGGTCTCACGACTACGCTTGTTGAGCAGTTCAGCCTCCATGTTTCGGAGAGCCTTAGAGGCTGGGATATAATCCAGACCTTCGTATCTGATATAGACGGGAGCAGGCACAGGCTCTTTCAGCCAGTCTGAGAGGGTGGGGTCACCTTCCTTCTGCGAAAAGCCCAACACGCCTGAGAGATTGCATTGCTGGTCTGTGTCAATCACGAGCACTTTCTTGCCCAGAATCCACAGAGCAGTGGCAAGATTGGCACATGTGGTGGTCTTTGCCACACCACCTTTGTGATTCAGAAAACTTATAATCTTTGTCATAATCTCGCTTGTCAATTAGAATTGTTGCAAAGATACGACTTTTCTTAACAACAACAAAACATTTATCTAAAATAATCTTATTTTGTTTATCTTGGGCAAGAGGGAGTGAAAGAGGATGAATAACTCCTGCTTGGGATAGGTCTCTTTTTCAATAAAACGTGAGTTTCTTGTCTCAAACGCACGTGATTCATGCATATAGAATTCATCCAACCATCAAGAGGCACTCACACATTCACATCCAATTGGGGATGCAACAATAACGACAGACTGCCCATTGCACTCAAATTTCATCACCCCATGCTTTTTCGATCCTTCGATATGCCTTCGATAGGCCTTCGGTACGAGTATTAGATAATTCTGCCATCTTTTTCCCTTGTGGCATGAAGGAATATGAGCGAGGTAGAAATAGAGTTAAGGACGGACGCCGACGTTCTATGCAGACAACGTTCATTGTGCGAATTTCGTGAAATATGACTTTTGAGAATTCGTCACCCAAGCGTATCTGTGAGTGGCAGATACGACGCATGATGAAAGGCATCAGCCTCTATCTAATACCGAATTGGCACATGATTCGGATGTTGTAAATTTAATTCAAGTATTTAGTTATATTCTCTATTTTATGATGTTTAATGCCAATAGATTACATGTTTAATATTTTCTTTATTTTCGATACACTTCTTTTATATAAGAAAGGCTTGAAGACATCACTTGCGTGCCACAAACTGACTGAGTTTGAAGAGAGAGCCGGTAGGACATACAAATCTGCAATAAGGGCGAACCATGATTGTGGAGAGGAGCACAAAAAGGACTGCCAAGACAATCACAACCCATGAGGCAGACTGGAAGATGAAGGCAGAGAAGGGTTCGTAGTCTATCCAGTCAAACCACACACCAGTCCATAAGCACAACATGAGCAGTGCCCACAGCACTTGTCGGAAGAGGTCAAGGCGATGGGTAGTAGTGGCTTTCATTCTCAGTTTATATTTTACACATCGCCCAGCCAACCCCTGCATGGCACCAAAAGGACACACCTGTGCGCAGTAGTAACTCTTTTTGCCAAAGAGGGGATAGATGAAGGCAGTGATGAGCATGATGGTTGGAATGGCAAGAAGGACGATGTTCATGCCGTTTGACATATAACTGATGATGGAGGTGTAGTTGAGGAAAGATCCACACCAGAAACCAAGAACTACCACATTGAGTATTTGCTGCACAAGGTGGTAGCGTTTGTTTTTGATGAGGAGAGGGAGGACTGCTGCCATCAAGACTACAATAAGCCCGATGATATTCTTAATGGAGAAGTCGAAAGAGGACCAAACGGAGGGCTGTTCTGCATTTTGTGTGGCATATTGCAAGCCTGCTTGCATATTACCAATAATGGCTCTGGATGTAAATGTAGCTCCCGATACGACATCCACCTGCAGGGCTTGTGCCTCGTCTATCGTCTTTCCATCCCAAGAGGAGAGCAGGATAGATGCTTCCTCAAAAAACTCCACTGTCTCGGTATTCTCAAGAGCCTTGACGCCCATCACAACGTTGTCTTTGATGGTGATTTCCAATGGCACTGTGCCGCCATAACCGATAATGTCTGAGCCCAAATCTGTGGTATTGACAACAATAATGCCATTTCCCAATCTTTGTAGCGTGTCTTTGCTGTTTTCGGCTTCAACTATATTTTGTTTGGATTGATGCCCCAGAATTCTGCCATCACGTCGTATGCTGACAACCATAATGAGAAGGAAACAAGTGAGCAGGCTGATGAGCTGCATGATCTTTTTGGAATATTGCATGGACGGTCTGTTCTTGAAATATTTAATAAATAATGTGTCTTAGAATTGTTTTCGGCTACAAAGATACGTTTTTTAATTGATAATGAAAGCGTTTTTAGTTTTTTTTCCACATGATTAGTGATATGATTTCTTTGAGAAAAAGAAATGTGTGCGCACACAAACATTGACACGAATCAATAAAAAGGGTGTTTTTTCATGAAAATGAACTTAAAAATTGGAGAAGGGAGTGCTATTGTCGTATCTTTGCATCGTGAAACAAAAAAAGGGTAATGCTTGAATCAAGCAGAACTCAGTAAACAACACAAATCAATTAATTAAAGAAAGGAAGCAATTATGATTACCACATTAATTATCGCAGAAGCAGTCCTTTTGGTCAGTGTAGTATTGATCATGAAGGGATAAGGTATAGAATCTTAGGTTTATACCTTATTATTTTAGAAAAAAGTAAATAACAAATATAGTGATTGGGACTGATTTCATTCAGTCCCAATCATCTTTTTTAAATATGGCTCTTCATTCATGGTGAATAAACGTTTATTTTCACGATGATGCTTGAACCTGCTCAACTCTGCATCAGGAAACGGCAGATAAAAGAAAAAAGAGAAAGTGGATGATGTGCAGAACATCACCCACTTTTCCTACCAACGAATTGGCATCTATTTCTTAAACCTTACAACTTGAACTGCAAGGTCTTCAAGTCTGCATCGGCAGAACTCGTGCCATAGTAAATGGTGTAGTTGCCAGGAAGGGTGCGCATGGTGTTGGTGGACTCATCCCAAAACTCGAAGTCGACAGGGGTGAGACTCATCTGCACCTTGGTCTTCTCGCCTGGTTGCAGTTCCACACGCTTGAAGCCGCGAAGTGACTTGATAGGACCATCCTTGTCAGCATTTTTCTTCACATACACCTGCACCACTTCTGCGCCGCCCATTAAACCAGTATTTTCTACAGGGATAGTAATCTCCATCGCCTTTTCCTTACTGCGGCTTGCCTTGCATTTGGCAGTGCCGAGTTGGAAGGTAGTGTAGCTCAGTCCGTGGCCGAAAGACCAGAGTGGCGTTCCCTCAAAGTAGCGATAGGTGCGCCCCTTCATGTTATAGTCGAGGAAGTCAGGCAGATCGTCAGCACTCTTATAGAAGGTGATAGGAAGTTTGCCCGATGGATTGAAGTCGCCAAAGAGCACGTCAGCCACAGCCTTACCGCCCTGCTCACCTGCATACCAAGCCTGAAGAATGGCATTGCAAGTAGCGGTCTCAGACACCAATGACATGGCACTGCCCGAACAGTTCACAAACACGACGGGATGACCAGCCTTGTGGATGAGCGAAACAATATCATGCTGCACTTGAGGCAATTCGATATTTGTGCGGTCGCCTCCCTTGAATCCTTCATAGTTTACACGCATCTCCTCGCCCTCCAGACTTGGGGAAATGCCACCCACAAAGACCACTGCGTCTGAGCCTTCCACTGCTTTGAGGATGTCTGCATCCGTATAATGAGTACGTTTGGCTATGTTGAAACGGAGCACAGCCTTTTCATCAGCCTGTGAATAATCCAGTTTAATGTCATAGGTCTTGTTCTTTTCCACCTTGAGCGGAATGGACAAGTCGCGCAAGTCATCAGTGTATTTGCCCCAGTCATTATAAACAGTGTCGCCATTCACAATGATGCGAGCACAATCAGTATGCTTGAGAATCATCTCTATATTCTCATTCTTGTCGGCAGTGAGTCGCCCTGTGTAGGTGGCGGAGAAATCGGTGAGATTGACCTGTTGAGAGAATACAGTTGCACCAGCATTATCAAATGCCAGTTGCGAACGGTAGTTATTGATCTTGACAGGTTCTCCCTCCATGGTGCGGTTATTCCAGTATGCCCCGCTCAGACCCACTCTTGCTCTGCCAAACCCCTGAGTTTCATCCTGCATGAGAGGAGTTTCACGCAGACGCCCATACCAGCTGTCTTCCATGATTCTATCCACCCATCCACAAGCAGGAATATACACCACGTTCTCTGCGCCCACCTTCTCCTGGATGCCCTGAAGAATAGTTGTGGTGGAAGAAGGATAGCCATTGTAGTTGCCCCACAGCATGGTAGAGTCGGCTGCATTAGGTCCTATCACTGCTATCTTCATGTTCTTCTTGAGCGGAAGCATCTGGTTGTTGTTCTGAAGAAGCACTATCGACTGTCGTGCAATGTCGAGTGCCATCTGCTTGTGGGCAGGGCTTGCAATGACCTCAGGACCAATCTTGCGCCAAGGCACTTCCTCCTCAGAGTCGAAATCACCCAGACGGAATCGTCCTTCCAAGATTCTGAGCACACTGATGTCAATCTGCTCTTCGCTCACCAATCCCTGCTGCACAGCCTCTGGGATAGACACATCGTAGGTGTTGCCACACTCAAGGTCTGTACCCGAAAGAATGGCCTTTGCCACACCCTCTGGCTGGCTCGCCGACACACCATGCCCTTTTGGATAGGGATTCCAGAAGTCGTTGATGGCCCAGCAGTCGCTTGTGACCAATCCGTCAAACCCCCAGTCGTCACGCAGAATCTGCTGGAGCAGGCGGTTAGAGCCACAACAAGGCTCTCCCTCAAAACGCTGGTAGGCACACATCACCTCTCTCACATCGCCCTCCTGCACCAATGACTTGAAGGCAGGCAGATAAGTCTCATAGAGATCACGGGCAGGCAACAGTTCCACGTTGAAATTATGGCGGTTCCATTCAGGTCCGCTATGCACGGCAAAATGCTTTGCGCAGGCAAAGAGTTTCATGTATTTGCTGTCGGAAGGACCTTGCAGCCCTCTCACCACAGCCAATCCCATACGAGTGGTGAGATAGGGGTCTTCTCCATAGGTTTCCTGTCCGCGCCCCCAGCGAGGGTCGCGGAAGATATTGATGTTGGGTGTCCAAAACGAGAGCCCTTCATACTGTCCGCTTCGTCCATTTCCCCTTTTGATGGAGATGTTGTTTTTTGCACGAGCTTCATCACTCACTGCATCGAACACACGCTGCACCATGTCATCGTTGAACGAAGATGCCATGCCCATGGTGATAGGGAAGACCGTGGCAACACCGTTGCGCCCCACACCATGCAGTGCCTCGTTCCACCAGTTGAACTGAGGAATGTCAAGCCGTGGAATGGGGCGAGATTGATACTGCATCAAACGAGCTTTCTCCTCAAGAGTGAGGCGACCAAGCAAATCCTTGGCTCTTTCGGCAGGAGAGAGCGAAGCATCCTTGTAAGGTTGAGCAGATACAGGTGTAGAGAACGAAGGCAGCAACAATGTTGCCACAATGAGCATACTCATTTTAAATGATCTTCTCATAGGTAAATTGAGGTAATGTTTGTGTTGGTATGATTGTTAATGCCACAAAGATAGGAGTTTTAAGTGGAAAATGAGCACAGAACAATAAAAAATCTTTCTTGCAATGGTAAAAAGATTAGGTTTGAGTAAAATATGTCTCCTTGCAAAAATACAAATTATATGCACACCTCACCATCTCATCCTTTCCCAACACGAAAAACAAAAATCCTAAAACGAAAGATGGCCTTAAGCATGGAAAAGAAGAATGAGGGGGAACGATTCTCTCTCGTATCTCCCTCCCAAACGACAACTGGAAACGTGCCAATAAGGAAGAAGACATTCATAAAAGTTAAATATTACATGGAAAAACCTCTTTTTCATCTGTATTCTACCATGAAATAAATAAAAAGCATTAGTTTTGTACTCATAATGATATGTGTAACACCTTAATGAACATTCAGATGACAAAAGTATTTGTAATGGCCACCTGTCCAGATTGCACACAGGTCAAGGCTCAATTGGCTGGTAATCCTGCCTATGAACTGATAGATATTGGTGAGCACGTGAGAAACTTGAAGCAGTTTCTGACTCTTCGTGACAGCCATCCTGCATTCGATGAGATCAAGACCCGTGGCTATGTTGGTATCCCATGCTTCCTGTTAGAAGATGGGACTGTTAAGTTCTCAATGGAAGAAATCACCATTGAAGACACGCCCGAGCATGCCGCATGCAGTATTGATGGAAAAGGATGTTAAGTTTGGAGGAAAGGGTGTCTATCTACTTTGCATGGACAGAAAGAACTCCTGCATCATTGATGTTAAAGAAAAATTAGAATCAAATGGAAGATTCCAAACGATTGCTCGACAACATAGATAAAGTACACACAACAGAGATGGGTATGGATAGAATTCGTAGAAACCTCGGATTGGAGGATGTAGATGTTGTGGAATACTGTAAAAAAAAGATTTTAGAAATAAATTGTAAAATACACAAACAGGGAAAGAATTGGTATTGCTCCATTGATGGTATTATAATTACAATCAATTCATATAGTTATACCATTATAACTGCACATTTAAAATAATATTTATTTGATGGCATATATACTCTCTGCTCTTGTTGTTTAGGAAAACAAATAAAACTGTTTGTGTACAAAGATAAAGTAGTGGAGATTCCCTTCAAATTGCCTCATCGCATAATCGAAATATTTCTCATGTTCCATCGCACAATTGTTCATTGGCAAACGAACAATTGTGCATGTGCCGATGAACAATGCTTCAATGGCCAAAGAACAATGGTGAGATGACCAACGAACCATGCGTGCGTTTTGCTCTCATCAATATTAGAATCTCTGGAATCTATAATTTGTTGTATTTGAAAAAGATATGAAGCGCCTTCTATAGATTCAATGCTTTTGTATGTTTTGATGGATTTGCGTTCTTAGAAAAACTATTTCGAAACGGCGTAAACTCTTGAGGCAATGGTAGCATACTCTACCTTTCCATCAATATAATCTGCAAACACTTCGATGGCAGGCTTCCCTCCAGGCAGATGACAAAAACCGCATCCTCCGCAGGAGGGGTATTTACATTGGTAGCGTTCGAGGATGAATGCCAGTCGTTCCTCTCGCTCAGAATAGTTGATTTGTGGTGCTATCATGATGCTACTGTTTTTGTGATTGCCTATCACCACCACTTCATGTCCAGCAGGACAGGCAACCGGCTGGTAAATGATATGGGCATACTCCAGGGTTTGAGCAGTAAGAGCATGGAAGGATATACTTCTCTTTTCCGGCGCACCCGACAAACCCTGTGGGGAGAATGTACGGATGCTAACCCAAAAACTGTCGCTAAACGATACACGATTGAAAAAAAGTTAGTACCTTTGCAGTATGAATCGTAACAGCAAT
>JAAYDO010000168.1 GCA_012729225.1 Bacteroidales bacterium
CACCAGGCACTGGCGGCGAAACTCCAACAGGCACTGGCGGCACTGCTCCGGGGAGCGGAAGCGGGGACGACGACGAGATGGAGCACAACTAGACGGGTGGGGCTGGGGCTCTGCGCCCCGGTCCCTCCAATTCTCACAAATGAAAAATTCATGGTCATTCGTGGTCATTCACGGGCATTTATGTTAAATATGAAAACATGTAATTCCCATGTAATGACCACTAATTTTCATAAAATAATTATTGATGCGCATGAAGTTGTTTGGAGTTGCGGGCAATTCCCACAAATGAAAAATCCATGGTTATTCGTGGGCATTCACGGGCATTTATGTTAAATATGAAAACATGTGATTTCCATGTAATGACCACTAATTTTCATAAATAATTATTGATGCGCATGAAGTTGTTTGGAGTTGCGGGCAATTCTTCTACTGAAAGGAACTTGGAGTGCAAGCCGAAGGCAGAGCCGAATGTATTCGAGCTATGCTGAGGCGAAGCCTCCAAGACGATTAAATTCATGCAAAGAAGGGCTTTCCCTTCACTTGATAGGGACTTATCTCTAAAATAATAGTCCTTTCCCTACTTCAAATTCGTTTTTATGTTGTACCTTTGTCATCAAAGATTCAAAACAAACAAGTCAATCCACCTATCAAAACTTTAACGACATGAAAAAAATCCACCATCTTTTCAGCATCATTGCAGCAGTGGCATGCTGTTCAATGTTCACATCATGTGTTGATGATGACACAGAAGAGGCAAGGGTTCTCTACGGTCAGTGGCAAGGCAACTGGGGCATGTACTACACCACCATTGATCCTTATGGCAATGAGGTAACCTTCGATTCCTATGACACCGACATAGAGTTCATACAGGAAGGGCCTTACAAATCCTACGGCTATGGGTATCAGGTAGATTACTACAGAAGAGGCCCTTACGAGCGCATCAGCAGCCGCTTCAACTGGAGTGTGAACAATGGAGTGATCTACATCACCTACCCACGCAACCCAGAGTATAACACCACCATCCGTGACTATCGTCTGAGTGACAACTACTTTACGGGCTACTTCGACAATGGCACTGAAGCCTTCCGCCTGCAAAAACTTGTCAATTACGACTGGAGCAGTTACTATGAATATGATTACTATGAGTGGCCTGCCGTCTTCGACTGGTATGAATATTATGCCAAGGAGCGTCAGATTGACCTCGATGACACTTCAAGCATGAAGAAAGCTCCACAGAAAATGACGGTGAATGGCAAGGACTATGACCCCAAGAACCCTCCAGTCATCAAGATGGGCAGCCGTCTGGCTGAGAAATAATCAACACGCATACATATTATATAAAGGGATAGCACCTTTTTTATACACGCAGGGGCTGAGCCTTCATGGAGACGAGAGCTACTCTCCGATAGAGGCTGAAACAAATCCCTCACAGAAAAAAGAGCGACCCTCAAAAACAGAGAGTTGCTCTTTTTGTGTGTTATTGCTCCAGAAAAGTTTTGGCAGACGGTTGCCGCTGGATATTCCACCTTACTTGCCCAGAAGTTCCTTCACCTCAGGAGTGAGATGAGGCAAAATCTTGTCGTAGGGGATGACAATATTGATAATGCCAGATGAATAGGGTGCTATCTCGTAGAGACCATAAGTGCAGAGGAATCCCTCTGAAGTGAGAGCGCAGTTTTCCGAGAAATCGGCATCAGCATTCGTAATCATATTTTCCTCGGCAACAGCACGAAGAGCCTCATGGAGAAGTTCCGTGGCATCTGCCATCTCCTCCTCTGCCACAATGTCTGTGATGGAAAGCTGGCGAAGGTTTTTGAGGTCGAAGGTGGTGCAGAAGTTGTAACTCATGCCGTGGGCCGCTCCTGCCGGATAGTCCCAGCCCGAGAAGTTGAGCGTGAGGAGAGTGGGGGTGTTCATCTCCACAGCCACATGGGAACTTGTTTCATCGGCTGTGGCAAAGGAGAATTTAAGATCATCGTTAGCATCCGAATCCTCAAGAAAAGCCTGGGCTTTGGACTGAAGAATCTTCTTGATGTCAATCATCTCCAGTGTGCCATAAAGCCTGCTCACGGAGTCTGCCGTGACAGAACCCGAGAGATCTTTTCCTGCTGCATCAAGCGTGAGATATTGGTTGATGAACGCCCTGACACGAGGCTCTCCCTTCTCGGCATAGAGGGTGTGGGCTGTGAACGAGGTTGTGGCCTTCCCGTACTTGATGACTTCTTCTCCGTCCTCTGACTCTGCAGCGTAGTCTCTGACCTTACACCGGATCTTTTTTTTCTTTTCCACCTTGATGGTTTTGAACTGAAGAGCCTGATGCGCAAAGGCAGCCGAGCTGGCCAGAAGGGAAAATGCTACAGCAATGATTAGTTTATTCATAAGCAGATTGTGTGTTTAGCGGATTTCTCCATATAGTTTTTGAATATGACACTGCATGAGATGTCCTTCCTCATCTCGCAGGTGCATTCCCCCACCCTCGCAGTAGCGGAACATCTTGCAGGAAGAGCAGGGTTCGGTCTTCTTCATCCAGGAACGGTCGCGGTAGGACTGGAAGCCGTTTTCCCACACATCCCAGAAGTGCTCCTTATAGATATTGCCCTGATAGTATTTGCCACGGATGCTGGTGCAAGCGGAGATACTGCCATCAATGAGCACAGAAGCCACACTAATGCCTGCGGCACAATGGTAGAGGTGGTCGCGCACCTTGCCCTCATATCCACCCAGAAAGCCTTCACAAGCGTAGGAGGCATGAATGCGTTTGTCCTTACGACACTCTATGATGAAGTCGAGCACCTCGTGAAGCCTCTCGTCGGGGATGAGCAGGTCTGGATGTTGCTTGGCACGCCCGGCAGGGAAGATGGTGAAGAGACGCCAATTGCGCACGCCTGCCTCGTAGAGCGTGTCACGGAGCTGAGGAAGGTAGTTGATATTGCGGTTGTTCACACAAGTGACCACATCCCAGATGACTTGTCGCTGACTGGCCAACAGACGGATAGCCCGCATGGCGTTTTGATAGCTGTGCTCATCCCCTCGCATCCAGTTGTGGTCGTCCTCCAAACCATCCAGACTCACGGCCATGCTGCGAAGTCCTGCGGCACAGAGGCGATGGAAGCGTTCGGGGGTAAGGGCAAGACCATTCGTGACCATTCCCCAAGGGTATTCTCGCTCATAGAGCGCACGACCCACCTCCTCTATGTCTGAACGCACGAGAGGCTCTCCTCCCGAGATGATGATGAGCACCTTATGGGTGTCGGGCACATGAGGAGTGATTTCCTCGTCAATCACACGCAGGAAATCGGCTGCAGGCATATCGGGAGTGAGTTCCTCCATCTTGCAGTCGGAGCCACAGTGTTTGCAGCGGAGATTGCAACGGAGTGTGCACTCCCAGAAGAGCTGGCGCAAAGGGTGCAGTCCCTTGAGATTTTGGCGGAGTCGGCGGTCCAATTCCAACCCCATTCGCTGACGTAGAGATAGTATTGACATGTGTAGAATGAATTTTGAAGGTTAGGCTACTCGTTCTGTACCATTCAGTGCTGTTCTGCACCACAGAAGTCACTCTTTCCCCTCTGCATGAAGTTTCTCTTCTTCATTCACCACCTCAACAGATGGGTTGGACTGCTGAGCGTCGGGGCTGTCTGGGTGAACAGAATCTGTATCAACATACTCTGCATCAGGTATTCCATACATCAAAACCATAACGCTGTCGGACGAATCCCATTCGGGTGACGGTACTGAATACATGAGTGGCTGTGGCTTATGAATGATGCCACAAGAGAGGAAGCCCAACATGCTGAGGAGTGTGGCCAAGACCTTGGCTGTCCACTCAAACCACTTGATTCGTATTTTTTTCATAAGACGATGGTTTTATCAACTCCTTTACTTCTGGAGTGAGATTTTTCTATATTTTCTCATAAGGAATGGCGACTTCGGGCAGACCGGCTGCGTGGGAGGCAATCTCGCAGGAGGCATGGAAGAAAGAAGCCTCCTGTGGGTGTGAGAGAGAGTCTTTAATTCATCTTGCCAAAATACTCCGTATCTGCCAACTTGAGCAGATACTGACCGTATTGGTTCTTGATCATAGGCTGAGCCAATTCGCGAAGTTTGTTGCTGTCGATCCAGCCCTGACGGTAGGCAATACCTTCGAGGCAAGCGATTTTGAGTCCTGTGCGTTTCTCCAGCACCTCTATATAGGTTGAAGCCTCGGAGAGCGACTCGTGAGTGCCAGTGTCCAACCATGCAAAACCACGACCCAAAAGCTGCACCTTGAGGTTCTTCTCGTTGAGGAACTCCTGATTGACAGTGGTGATTTCAAGTTCGCCACGCGCAGATGGCTTGATGTTCTTGGCCACCTCCACTACTTTATTGGGGTAGAAGTAGAGACCCACCACGGCATAGTTGCTCTTGGGCTGCTTAGGCTTCTCCTCTATGCTGAGACAGTTGCCCTCCTTGTCAAACTCTGCCACGCCATAACGCTCAGGGTCTTGCACCCAGTAGCCAAACACGCTGGCCTTGCCCATCTTGGCGTCTTCCACACATTCCCTCAGCATGCCAGAGAATCCACGGCCGTGGAAGATGTTGTCACCCAAAACGAGACAAACATCGTCATTCCCCACAAACTTCTCGCCAATGATGAATGCCTGTGCCAAACCGTCGGGAGAAGGCTGCTCGGCATATTCGAAGTGCACCCCATAGTCACTGCCATCACCAAGGAGACGCTTGAACCCAGGAAGGTCGTAGGGCGTGGAGATGATAAGGATGTCGCGGATGCCCGCCAACATGAGCACAGAGATGGGGTAATACACCATGGGCTTGTCAAAGATAGGGATGAGTTGCTTGCTCACACCCTTTGTGATGGGGTAAAGCCTCGTACCCGAACCACCTGCTAAAACTATTCCTTTCATTCTTTTAATCAGATATGATGTTTTTTACTTTAGATCCTTAATACTTAATACATGTCAGCCCTCACGGATGAGCAGGCATGAAATGGCACAAAAGCCCTTGCCATCACTCCGAATCGTGCGCATGACCATCCTCGCCCGGATCTTCCATGATGAAACCAACGGCAGGTATCCACTCGCGCACAGACTTAAAGGAACGGAGTGGCATGTCTTCGACAGAGGTGCGAAGGCGGGCAGGATTAACGTGGAAGTTGAGCACGAGCGACTCACGCACAGCCTCGGCACGCTTCCGAGCCAGCTGACGGTGAAACTCCTCATCCTCCTCTGGAATAATGTCTGGGTGGCCTACAATGTTGAGATGAACCAGCGGATGTGCCTGGAGAAACTTCGCCACCTGTTCCACACGCTTGCTGGTAGTTGTGTTGAGATAAGAGAAGCCGGCATAGAATGGTATCTCCGTGTACATGGCATCGCCATATCGGACAGTCTCCTTGAGGTTGCGCGAGTGGTCCACAAGAACTGGATCTACATAAGGCTCGCGCTTGGGCTCACGAAGGCGACGAAGCCCCTGTTTGCCATTTTTGAAATGATAGACAAAATTGACCATGAGGTCAAGATAAAAGTCGAGGTTGTTGCCATTGGAAGCACCATTATATTTATTATCTGTAGCATTGACACGAAGGTCAATACTGAGGTCGCATGGCTCATTGAGGCGCACATCAACCTGAAAGCCCGTATGCCCCATGACATACTTCCCCCCATCGGGATTGACAGGATAGTAAGGATTCTCAGGATTGGGAGTCTTGTTCCACACATAGAGCTGGTCGTCAAAGCCAAAGGTGCGCATCACACCTGCACCAAACACGACATTCCATGTGAGCGGACGATCGGGGTCATAGCCAAAGAAAATGTTCGTAACGCCTATAATACCCGAAAGGGATGCCGTAAGACACTTGAACTGGTAACGCCCATTACCATACACCTCCGGAAGAGCATTGGCTGCCGCCTCGCTGCATCGGGACACCTGCTGATTGACTCCTGCCGTAGCCTTGAAACCAAAGGACGGAGAGAAGTTGTGACCCAGAAGCACATTAAAAGATGGCACCTGACGGAACATGAAATCGGTGGCGTTCGCATTCTCCGCCATAGATTGGCTAAACCCTGCTCCCACACCAACAAACCAATCCCCATGCTTATGCTTTCGCACGGTTTCCTGTGCCAATGCCGGCAAAACCAACATCAACACAAGCATAACACTCATCACTTTTTTCCTCATATCTTTCATTAGATTACTGCTTATCTGATTAGATTTAGATTTCAACCCCTCGCAACCTCGCGCGACGAATCTTATGATTTATATTTGCAAAATTAAAGGAAAATCTAAAATATCGCACAAAAAAGGCACAGAAAATCGATAATACCGATAAAAATCCTTAACTTTGTAGCCGAAATGCAACATTGAGGCTCGGTAGCTCAGTTGAATAGAGCGTCAGATTCCGGTTCTGCAGGTCGTGGGTTTGAGCCCCACCCGAGTCACAACCCAAGCCATGAGAGAGGCAGCCTCCCTGCCTTTCTCTTTCTTTTTTCGCTTCATTCCAAGGATGATAAGGAGTGATGATTCTGATTTTCCCTCTTATTTCCCTGCTTCGCACAAAAGCCAAAGAGGTGGCGGTTCTTTTTTTGAGAACCCTACTGAATCGGCATTATTTAGTTTTGCGAGAACCCTACCGAAATCACACTGTTTAGATCTGGGAGAACCCTACCGAAATCACGGTGTTTTGTTTTGCGAGAACCCTACTGAACTCACGCTGTTTAGATCTGGGAGAACCCTACCGAAATCACGGTGGTTTTTCTCTTCCCAACTGGTTTTTAGCGTGTATTTTGCCTTCATTGCATCAAAAAAATCATCTGCTGTTTTTAGGAAAAGACAGAAAAGATCCTCATAGTCTTACTTGCCTCAATTCCACCAGAAGGACATGCGCACACCCAAATATATATCTGATTGACAAAAAAAACAGACAAAAAACATTTACAAACAAACTATTAATTTATAAATTAAAATAATTATAAGTGTTAAATATAAACTTTTTGTTAATTTTATTAATAAACAATAAAAAAGGAATGAAAGAAAAGATTAAAATGAAAAATGAGGCAAAATGTATTTATTTTGCCCCAAACGTCTCAAAAGTACCATCATCAAAGAAGATACGAACCTCAACGACCTTGCGTATGACCCGCTGCTGCTGGCGTAGAGCCTCTGCCACAGCCTCCTGAACAACTTGTGGATTTGTCATTACCGACATAGGGGTAGCCGCAACAGCGGAAGCAGAGGCTACAGGTGATTTGCGAGAGGCAACAGAAGCAGTAGATGCCGATGCAGCAGAAATGGCAGACTGAGATTGAAGGGAAGTCGTCTGAGGAACTGCAAGAGAGTCATCGGGGAAGAAAAGAGGCAACTGACCATCCTCTATATGAGATTCAGCACCTTTCATCTGATGGAGACTATGATCGTCTTCCAAAAGTTGATTTTCGAGAGTAGGAGAGACTTCATCTTTATACATTTCACCTTCTCCATAAAACAACCATGCGGGGTTGATATCTGGAAAAGCCTGCGCAATGTTGCGAAGAATATTGAGCGTAGGTTCTGTTCTTCCATTACGAATATGGGAGAGTGTGCCGGGAGCAATGCCAACCTCATTACAAAATTGGGTGTTGTTGAGATGCTTTGATTCTATGATTAACTCGATTTTTTCTTTGTCAGACATATTTTTTTGTGATTAAATGAGATTTCTAATTTTTTTACAAAGATAAGGACTATTTTTAATATGTCAAAAAAATAGAAGATGTTTTTGTAAATGGAAAAATATTATTTTAAAAAGGTTTTTTACATTTAGAAATAACTAAGAAGGGTTTTTCTTTGTATATTTTATCATTTTGTAAATATCCGTCCCTACTTCATGCTTTTTTATCACTTTATGTTTCTATTAAAAAATAACTGATTGAATTTCAGTTAGTATAATGATAATAGCATAAAAATGGGAAAAACACACCTTTACGAACTCTAAAATCGGCATTTATACGCTATTTTATTTATCTTTTAGTTTATATAAATCTATTAACTTGCTATATTTTATATATTTATGATTCTTATAAACTTGCTGTATATTTTATCTTTTAAAAGTGGAAAATATTTCAGGCTGTAAATATTTTAAGCTGTAAAGTTTGTCTATGTAAATCACAAAACGCTCGGAAATGTTTTGTTTTTATAATTGTGTTTTACTTCTGTATTGCTTTATTGTTGTAAAATATCAAATGCTGAATACAAATATTTGTTAATGTATATTTTCAGAGAAGCATTTTCGACGAGAAAGAGGTCGCTTTTGCGAGAATCGCACAAGAGTCTTCTCATGAGTTTTTGTAACGAAAAAAGAGCGTCCCAGACCCTGTTTTTTAGACTTAAACAACTGATTTTCCGATAGAAAACCCTATAAATTCTTGTTCGTGTTTTGAAGTGAAAGAGATTTTGTTCGGCTTTTTGGGTATAAAAAAGTGGGATAATTTCTCTGTATTTTTATAAAAACCAACTCTAACATAATGGCATTTCAAAGAATGGAACAAGTTTAATATTTTATTTCATTCTTTTTCTCTGACAAGAAAAAACCACACACAAGAAAAGAAGGATTTTCACGCCAAACGAACAAAAAAAGAGGTGGCTCTTCGACAGAAAAACCACCCCATCTTGGGCATGCAAATCTTCAAAATTTTCAATGTGTGATAAAATAAATAAGTTCGTGCATGATATCCGAGTCTGTCAAATTACCCTTATTGATACCCTTTAATTTTGCATCTGTCTCGCGAATTTTCCCAATAATCTGCATCGTCTTTAGAGCACTGTAATTCTGCATGGATGTTTTCACGTTTCTCAATCGCCAACTATCTCGATAATCCAACTGTGCCATCAACCCCGATTCTGTGCGCTCAGGAGCATACCATGCCAACATGGTTGAAGTGAAAATGCTGAAGAGAGTGGACAAAGTCCTCTGAGGCGGATTGGTCTTGGGATTCTGGTCGAAGTAGAAGATAATCTTATTGGTCTTTTTGAGATCCTTGCGAACAATGGCATCTCTTAACTCATTGAGATTAAATTCTTTAGATATACCCACATGCTCCTCTATCATTTCTGGAGTGATTTGAGTTTGCCCATTCGGAAGCACAAGTGCGAGTTTATCGAGTTCTCCAGCCAGACGATTCAGATCTGAACCTACATTTTCTGCCATCATCAAACAGGCACGACTATCTATTGCAATTTGTTTTCTGCGCAGATAACCAGTTATAAAATCGGGAAGCATTCCCTCTTTCAGCCTGTTACTCTCGAAAACGACACCTGTATTTTCGATAGCAGGTATGATTTTCTTCCGACGATCTATAGACCCGTTCTTATAGCAAATCACTAATATTGTAGTCATTAACGGCTCTTTTACATAAATCAGCAAATCTTCTAATTTTAACAGATTCTGTGCCTCTTTAACAATTACAACTTGGAATTTTGCCATCATCGGATAACGTCGTGCACTATTGATAATGTCAGAGACGGAAGTTTCGCGCGTACAATAAATTATTGTCTGGTTGAAATCCTGCTCCTCCTTGGTCAGTGCCTTACTTGCTATATATTCGGAAATTCTATCTATATAATATGACTCATCTCCCATCAGCAAGTAGATAGGTTTGAATTGCCCTTTCTGAATTTGAGAGATGATCTCTCTATCTGTAATAAGCGATTTTGCCATGTTTTAGATGTTTGATACAAATGTAGCCAAAAATATCGACATAGTAGTCATGCTCCACAAAGAAATTGACGGAAGGTTCAAAAAAAAGCTTGCGACCTTTTTTTAGCGTTCATTTTGTCGTATCTTTGCAATCAGAATCAAATCAGCAGAGAGAGCATGGATGCACTTAATTTGCCTCCCTTTGATGCAAAAATCAAGAAGGTGGACGGCATGATAAAAATCATGGATACACTTCGTCAGAAGTTTGTAGCACTCACTCCAGAGGAATGGGTGAGACAGCATTTTGTACGCTTTCTGATTGACCAGAAGCAGTACTCCCCCACACTGATGGGCAATGAGGTGGCTGTGAACCTGAATGGGATGAGTCGCAGATGCGACACGGTGGTATATCGGCAGGAGGGACTGAAGCCTCTGATGATCATCGAATACAAGGCGTCATCAGTGGAAATTACACAGAAAGTTTTCAATCAGATTTGCCGCTACAACATGGTTCTGGAAGTGGAATATCTGATTGTGAGCAACGGACTAAAGCACTACTGCTGCAAAGTGGATATAAAAAATGGTGGATATACCTTTTTGAAAGATATACCCACCTATGATGATTTGCTGAGAATGTCGGACTAAATTGACATTTGTTGATTTCAAGTCCTTCTTTTCAAAGTTGTTGATTCACCCCTTTGAAAGTATCACTCACCGTCTTTCTTTGTGCGACGTGAACGGCGCCTGCCCTTCTCTTCAACTACTGGAGCATCATTTTTCACACCTGCCAATTCAGGGTCGATGAGGATGCGTCCGCAGTACTCACACACTATAACCTTCTTGCGCATGCGAACGTCGAGCTGGCGCTGTGGTGGAATCTTTGCAAAGCAACCGCCACATGCGTCACGCTGAACATAAACAATGCCCAGACCGTTGCGGCAGTTTTTGCGAATACGCTTGAAGCCCTGCAGCAAACGTGGCTCAATCATTGTCTCAAGGTTCTTAGCCTTCTCACGGAGTTTTTCCTCATCGGCTTTTGTCTCTGCAATAATCTCGTCAAGCTCATTCTTTTTCACCTCAAGGTCAGCCATTCTGCCCTCAAGCTCTTCATTGTTCTTTGCCAACTGCTCTTCTTTGCTTCCCTGCAGAGCCTGTGCCTCGCGGATGCGCTTGTTGCAGAGTTCAACGTCCAATGTCTGGAACTCAATTTCTTTGTTGAGCAGATCATATTCGCGGTTGTTGCGCACATGATCCATCTGTGCCCTGTAGGTAGCCAGCTGAGCGTTATCCTGTTCAATCTTACCATGAAGGTCTCTGATTTTCACACGAATATCGGCAATTTCATTTTCAACATTACCAATACGAGTCTTGAGACCCTCTATTGTATCCTCAAGGTCTTCCACCTCAAGTGGGAGTTCGCCACGGAGGGTGCGGATACGGTCAATCTCTGTAAGGATAGTCTGAAGTTGGAAGAGGTTTTTCAATCTCTCTTCCACAGGCATCTCTGAAGGATTCTCTTTTTTCTTTGCCATGTTTAAAATTATAGATATTTAATTGGATTACTATTCGTTTCGGCTCTGCACACATGAACTGCTGGGGCAAATCGTGTGATGACATCACGCAAGATTTCAAGAGTAAATTGCTCACTTTCATGATGTCCCAATTCAATAAGCATGATTTCATGCTCATAACCAAAGAAGTTGTGATAGCCTATTTCGCCTGTGATGAACACATCGGCTCCTGCTTCCACTGCTTGGGGAATGAGGAACGACCCACTGCCTCCGCAGAGAGCAACGGTCTGCACCATCTTGGGATTGGCTTTATTCACACGAAGCGATTTCAACTGGAACACCTCTTTGACCATCTCCATGAACACACGTTTGGGAAGGGGTTCGGAAAGGCGTGCGATGACCCCTTCTCCAGAAGTGACCGACTTGCCGTCACGCACATACTCCTCTCCTGTCACCAGCCATTTCACATCCTGCAAATCCAATTTCTCCGCCATCTTGAAACTGACACCCTCATAGGCTGAATCCAAATTGGTGTGGATAGAATAGACGGCAATGTCATTCTTGATTGCTTTCAAAACAGCACGTTCCACGTAGTTTCTGCCAGTGAACGACTTGACAGGATGGAACAAGAGGGGATGGTGGCTGACCACAAGATTGCAACCACGCAGAATGGCTTCATCCACCACTTCTTCAGTTACGTCTAAAGACAACAATACCCCTGTAGTTTCTGCGTCCTCTGTTAATCCAATCTGCAATCCTGCATTGTCGTAGCTGGCTTGTAGGGACAGAGGAGCAAACGCTTCAAGGGCATCTAAAATCTCCTTTACTTTCATGATGTCGGAAAATGTGGCATTTGCAGGCGTTTTCAACTTACGTTCTGTCATGCCTGATTCGTCTTCTTCCACATTTCAACTGCAAAGGTACGACAATCTTTCGACAAAGAATGTTAAATTAATGTTAAATATGGCTTGCTTCTCGCTCAATCGTTTGGAAGTTATCATAAAAACGTATTATATTTGCAGTGTACCACAACATTAGTACACCATGCTATTAATCATACAAACTACTCAAAATCTAATAAAATCATGCTAACAATTCAAAATGTGACCTATGGCTACAAAACCAATCACAATGTGCTGGAAAACTTTTCCCTCAACTATGAGGAGCCTGGAATTTATGGACTCTTGGGCAAAAACGGAACTGGCAAGAGCACCCTACTCTATCTGATAATGGGACTGCTCAGGCCACACAGCGGAAAGATTGTTTTTGACGGGAAAAACACCGAGAAACGAATTCCAGAGGCTCTGCAAGACATGTTTATTGTGCCAGAGGAATACAACCTCCCTAACGTGAATCTATCCGATTACGTGAAAGTACTCAAGCCTTTCTATCCAAACTTTGATGAAGAACTCATGATAAAACTTCTCAACATGTTTGAAATGACGAGTATGAATGGTACACAGCCAGACGAAAACGGCATTCCAGAAATCAATTTAGGCAGTCTTTCCATGGGTCAGAAAAAGAAAATCTACATGTGCATCGCATTGGCCACACGCACGAAATTATTGGTGATGGATGAGCCCACCAATGGACTTGACATTCCCAGCAAAAGCCAATTCCGCAAGGTGGTGGCACAGGGAATGAGGGATGACCAGATGATCATCATTTCCACCCATCAGGTGAGAGACGTGGAAACCCTGCTCGACCATGTGACAATCATTGAACAGAATGCAGTGTTACTCAACCAAAAGATGGATATAGACAAGCCTGTCAATCTTGAGGAACTCTTCATTGATGCCCTCAACCGATCAGCCATCGGCGCTCTCTGAACAAGCGTATATAACACATCTTCATTTATCTATCAACCCATATTATATATAAGTAAGAAAATGGACTTCAATAAAACAAGATTTGCAAATTTTGCAAGATACGACCTCTCCATCAATAAGAATTTCTACCGCAACATTGCGATTGTCACTTTGGCTGGTGCGATAGGCATTGCCCTCACGGGGTTTGCTTCAAGGCTTTCCATCTACCGCCAGGCTACGGAATACCCTTTCTATTCTGATTACAATGCAGAGGGTACACTTTCTTTTCAAAGTTACAACTGGACGCTTTTCACAGGGGCTTCCGAATTAGGATTTCTCCTCTTCATCATGGCCGTATCATTGGGATGCTGGGCACACAATCTTCGCAACAAGCAAGGCAGAATCACAGAACTCACTCTTCCTGCCACCAATCTCGAGAAATTCTTGTGGCACGGACTGCTGTCTTCCGTCGGCGCAATGCTGGTCTGCCTGGTCTCCCTACTGATTGCCGACGGCATCAACGCACTCCTCACCCTCTCCTACTTCGGTCTTGACAATGGCATATCCTCGCTCACACTGAACACCTTCAGAACACTTAACATCCAAGAGGTGTTGAAAGAGTTAATGAAAATTTTCCCCGGGGCTACCATAGAGCCTTCCACCAAGGTGTCGCTCCTCTATTTCTCCATCAATTTTCTCATCATCACCACGATTATATTCACTGGTGCGCTCTATTTCCTGAGCAATGGGTTGAAATATAAATACAACATCATATTTACCTACTTGACACTGCAGGTACTTGGCATCATTATCCAAATCACTCCTCTGATTATCTTACCTTTCTTGCCCAGTTCCCCTATCAGCATCAGTAATGAGGATGCGGAGAATCTGATGATCGGGTTATTATTATGTTTTGGAATCATAGAAGTGCTTGCCACCATAGCAAGCGTGTGGTGGAGTTACAAATTATATAAAAGGGCACAAATCACCACTTCTTTTAATAAATAATGTGATATTTATGCGATTCAAAGAGAATAAAGCTATATATTTGCAAATTGCAGACTTAATTTGCAACAACATCCTGCAGGGCAGGCTGTCGGAAGACGAGCGTATTCCAAGCGTGAGA
>JAAYDO010000192.1 GCA_012729225.1 Bacteroidales bacterium
ACCTCAAAGAGAAAGGTGCTGAAATCATCAGCACTGAGAACTGGGGCTTGAAGACTCTCGCTTATCCCATTCAAAAGAAAACCTCTGGTTTCTACCAGATGATCGAGTTCAAAGCAGAACCCGAAGTGATTGCTAAAGTTGAGTTGCAGATGCGTCGCGACGAGCGTGTGCTTCGCTACCTCACAGTTAAGAACGAAAAGTACGCTGCGGCTTATGCTGAAAAGCGTCGTAACAAGAAGGAGGCTTAATCATGGCAGCACCATCAGAAATCAGATACTTAACTCCAACAACTGTTGATGTTAAGAAAAAGAAGTATTGCCGTTTCAAGAAGAGCGGTATCAAGTACATCGACTACAAAGATCCTGAGTTCTTGAAGAAGTTCCTCAACGAACAGGGAAAGATTCTTCCACGTCGTATCACAGGTACTTCATTGAAGTATCAGCGCCGTGTGGCACAGGCGGTCAAGCGTGCTCGTCACCTTGCAATCCTTCCATACGTGGCAGACTTGTTGAAATAATAAATAGGAGGTAAGACAGTATGAAAATCATTCTTAAGAAAGACGTTCATGGCTTAGGCTACAAGGACGAAGTCCTCACTGTGAAGGACGGTTACGGCCGCAACTATCTTCTTCCTCAAGGTTTTGCAGTACTCGCTACTGACAAGGCTGTAAAACAGCTCAACGAGGAATTGAAGCAGCGCGCTCACAAAATTGCAAAGATCAAGGCTGATGCAGAAGCACAGGCTAAGAAGTTCGAGGGTGCAACCCTTGAAATCAAGGCTCGCGTTTCTGAAGGCAGAAACATCTACGGTTCAGTAGGTCCAAAGGAAATCGCTGCGGCTCTCGCAGAGAAGGGACTCGAAATTGATAGCAAGCTCATCATCATCAAGGGTGTCAAGAAACTTGGCAACTATGAGGCTATCGCTCAGTTCCACCGCGAAGTGACAGTTACTATCCCATTCGAGGTAGTAAACGAGAATGGCTCAGCCACTCCAAAAGAGGAGGTTGCAGCACCTGCACCTGTAGCAGCTCCAGCAGAAGAAGCTGAAGCACCAGCAGCTGAATAATCAACACATTGATTTCAGATAAAAAGAAGGCTGACACTTTCGAGTGCCAGCCTTCTTTTATACTTGACAAGAGGTCTTTGAATTAGGAAGCGGGAACAGTAGGAGTCGATTCTCCGTGCATCCTCACCACGAGTTCCGAACAAGAACACACATAAGAGTTAGTCCTCGCAAATGAAACACAGAGTTCACGAAAACTCTCTTGCTGAGTATTGATGCACCCACATCTTTTCCTTTCCTCTCCCTTCCATCATTTTTTCATCCATATTCGTGGCGCATTTGTGTAGAAACAACATTCATCCAAAGAATGGTGATGTTCTCCTGAAAGCATTTGCTGTCGAGTGACTCTTCCAAGAAAGAATCTGTCCACAGGAAGATACTCAAAGAGTCCCATATCTTTCTGATAACAAGCGAAATGCAGTCTTTCAAAAGTCAATGCTTAGAGGGTCAAAAACGCACGCATGGTTCATGGACTATCGAACAATGGTTCATGAGCCCTTGAAGTATTGTTCGTTGGCCACTGAACAATGGTTCGCCAGAGCATGAAGAATGCTTCCATCACACCATGTGGCAAATGGCAGGGAAAAGCCAGCATCGTCTCATCTTTGCAAAGAGGATTCACCTCTCATCTTTTCCTCTTAAATTTGCCCAAATAATAGAATGCGGTGTCCGAGTATGTGTCATCTGGCAAAATCATACGCTCAGGATTATTCACTTGTAGAAGCTGAAAGTCTTGATACATCTGAATAAAATCCTCCTTCTTCACATACACGGCATTGTTCAGCAACGGAAGCTTTTGTTGCATCTTTTTTAGAGTCTTTTTATTCGGATACTTGTGCAATGCAAATGGAAGAAAAACAACCTCTTTGTCCAGTTCCTCATGATGCACCCTGTACAGACTATCCATTTCCTGCAGTTTCTCTCTCCAAGCCATATCTACAGGGAAAAGTATGACCTTCTTGTCCTTATGAGCCGACACAAGCCTCCTGACCACATGAGCAGAGCGCAACTGCCCTATTGGATAGAAAGACTCTCGAAAGCCATCCGTTTTGGATTTGGTCAAAGCCACCTTTGCCAGAGAACGTATGTGCGGAAGTCTTGACTGCACAGCAATTTGCCCAAGTTCGACATCATAGACATACGGGATGCGCCTTACGGTTGTTGCCTTTTCCATGATGCGGTGTGCCATCAGTGGCTCTCCAATCTCTAACCGTTCAGATGCAGCAATCGCATTGATGCTATCAAAGGAGGCAGCTTCTGGATTAGCATCGGAGTGATACCTGATACTACTAACAAGCCAAGCCAAGTTGCTCATCAAAGATTCATAGCGTGGTGTTGCAGAAATAACAGGATCAGACAAATCACATTTCTTCAGAAATGAAAAATCAAGATGAATGCCAGCATCTTCCAGTTCCTGTTCGGATTGTATCACAGGAGTGCTGCCTCCATGTTCTCTGTAATGTTCCCATTCCTTGACGAATTTAGGCGCACCCGACAAACCCTGTGGGGAGAATGTACGGATGCTAACCCAAAAACTGTCGCTAAACGATACACGATTGAAAAAAAGTTAGTACCTTTGCAGTATGAATCGTAACAGCAATATAAA
>JAAYDO010000052.1 GCA_012729225.1 Bacteroidales bacterium
CGGAAAATGTGGAGAAGTGGTTTAAGAAGACCTCTAAAAACAAGGATGGGCTTCTGCCTACGGTGTCAGGCGAACTGATGCCGATGCTACAGAGATGCTTTGAGGTGCATGATGAGTATTTAGGCCACATTGCCTCTGTGAATGCCATCACACAGCACCTCTACTCTCTCATGCTACTGAATGAAATCAGCAAGACTGTGAAGAAACTGAATGAAGACAGCAGTAGATTCCTGTTATCGGAAACTGCCAATTTCCTTCGCAATGTCATCAACAATCAAGACATTCCCTTCATCTATGAGAAGACAGGCGTGGCGATTAAACACATCATGATTGATGAGTTTCAGGACACATCTTCTCTGCAATGGGGAAACTTCCGTCCACTCATCATGAATGGTCTTGCACTGGGTGGAACGGGACTCATTGTGGGTGACGTGAAGCAAAGTATCTACCGATTCAGAAACTCTGATTGGCAGATTCTCAACAACATAGAGAAGGACGAGGAACTGAGGGAGCACATGGGAAATATTCCCGCTCACTTCAACTTTCGTTCATCCAGGCATGTTGTGGACTTCAACAACAGGTTCTTCGCAAATGCGGTGGAGGTATTGAAGCAGGACTGTCCTGCTCTCGAAACCGCCTATCAGGATGTGGTACAAGTGGCGAAGAAAGAGGCTGATGCGGGATACGTGAAGATAGAGAACATAGACTATCATGGCGAAACGGCAGAAGATGAGGATGCCTCCATACAAGCCACAACCAATGATACATGTGATTCTGGCACAGCCTGCTCCATCTCCGACAATTATGACGAGGCTATTCTACAGCGTATTCAGCAGTCCGTGAAAGACTTAATAGAGAATGGTGTAAATCCCAATGACATCACCATCTTAATCAGAACCAACAAAGAAGTGCAGACAATCAGCGACTACCTTGAAAGTCATCAAGATGTGCTGAAAGTAAAGGTTGTGTCGGATGACGCCTTTCGTTTGGACGCCTCGCCAGCCGTCAATCTTATCATCTATGCCCTACGATTGCTTGCCTACCCTACAGACAAGTTGCATCTGGCCACTTTTGCGTATTATTATCAGAGAACATTTGCAGAAACAAAAGAAGTGGAGAATCTTGATGCACTGAATTCTTCCATTATTGAAAGTATAGATGTGGAGCATATAGACACACTTCTTCCCAGTTCTTTCTGCCAACAGGAAAGAAAAGACTTGATGTTGAAGTCGCTCACTGAGCAAGTGGAATATATCTATCAGAATTTGGAACTTCATCTGATTCCCGACCAAGATGCCTACATGTTCTTTTTCATGGATCTTCTGGCATCTTTCAGCGAAGAGAAACAAGGAGGACTTGACGCTTTCTTGCAAGCATGGGATGAGAAACTATGTGAAAAGACCATTCCTGGTGGTTCGGCAGATGGCGTGAGAATCATGACGATGCACAAGTCTAAGGGACTGGAGTTTCACAGTGTGATCATTCCTTCCTGTTCGTGGTCCATCAAACCTAAAGGCTCTGAAGTCATGTGGTGCAAACCAGAGGGTGCTCCCTATGACGGGATGCCCTTATTGCCTATCAGTGTGAACAAGGCTAAGGATGAGAGCATCTTTGTGGCGGACAGGCAGGAGGAGGAACTGCGCACATTGGTAGATAACATCAACGTGCTGTATGTAGCTTTCACCCGAGCAAAGAACAATCTTATTGTCTTGACAGGAAAAAAGAAGGAGGAGAAGAAAGAGGACGAGAGAGAGACAAAGGTGAAGGTGGAGAACACACAAGAGTTGCTCATCCAGTCTATGCCTGATGTGATGAACGAGAAGGATATAGAAGGCATTATCACCTGCTATGAATACGGTAGTATTGCTTCTTCTGAAAAGAAGGAGAGTGAGAAAGAACGAAATGTGATGGAGTGTGACTATGAGCCATTGAGCACACAGTTCATATCACATCCTTCTGTGGCAGAATTCCGTCAAAGTTATGATTCAGACCTCTTCTTCACGCAATTATCCGACCAACCTCTTGTGCAACTTCATGCTGACCGTATTCGTTCCATCAGTTTGGGCAATCTCTATCATCACATCTTCCAGATGATCAGGACTTCCAAAGATATTCCTCACGTTATCAGAGTTTTAGACTCAAGAGGATGCTTTGGCACTCTAATAGAGGCAGACGAGGCACAGAAGACTGTGACCAGGCTGGTGGAAGGCGTGGAAAAGTATTATCCAGAGTGGTTCTCAGAAGATTGGAGAGCAATCAATGAGCGTGCCATCCTCTTTGAGAAAAACCAGACGATGAGCATCAAACGTCCTGACCGTGTGCTAGCAAAGGAAAATCATGTCATCATCATTGACTATAAAACGGCTCAAGGAGTGGCAAGGAAAAAGGAAGACGGCACATATCAAGTTCCACATGAGAACCTGTCGCAAGTGGAGGAATACAAAGAGTTGCTCATGCAGATGGGATATGAGGATGTGAAGGCTTATCTCTGGTACATCTTTGATGAAATCGTTGTGCCTGTCCATGAATAGCATCTGATGATTTTACACTTGTTGATGAATGATTAAGTAAAAGTAATGAAAAGATTATGATTCCGTTTTTGAAACTTGTTGCAGACGACCTCTACCAGAAGCTGAAAGGTGATTTCCAGAATACAGTAATCATCTTTCCCAACCAGCGCGCTTCCCTCTTCTTCAATCAATATCTATGGGAGAATGCTCAAGGAAAGACGCTCTGGACTCCTGAATACACTACAATTAGCGAATTGTTTGCTTCACTATCAGATGTCACAGTGGGCGACCCCATCTATCTGATAGTGAAACTATGGGAGGTGTATAGTGAAAAGATGAAGCCTGCCAAGTCGCTCGACCAAATGTATTCTTTGATGGAGACCATGCTGAGTGACTTTCAGGATATAGACAATAACATGGTGGACCCATCCTCTCTATTCCTCAATATCGCAGACTTGAAGGAAATGACCGACTTCTCTTTTTTAGAAGAAGGACAGAGAGAAGCCATTGAGCAGTTCTTCGGTAAGTTTTTTGACAGAGAGAAACCTATTCAGGACAGCACAGACTTGTCATCTTTGAAAACGAAGTTCAAGGTTTTATGGAACAACTTGGCATGTATCTATGACGACTATCAGAAAGCACTGATGCAAGAGGGAGAAGAGGCACTGGTGTATGAAGGCATGATGAAACGCCTGGTGATTGAAACGCTGAAAGGAGAAGAGGAAGAGAAACGGAACCACATGGATGCTAAACTCACAGGCACAACCTATGTGGTTGTAGGATTCAATGTGCTCAACAAAACAGAGAAGGAACTGTTCAGATACCTAAAGCAGAATAGACAAGCAAAGTTCTATTGGGACTATGATGTGGCATACACCCGCAAGCATTCAGACTCTTTGTTTGTGAACAAAGCAGGTGATTCAGGGCATGAGATCGTGAGCAAATATGAGGCAGGGCAATTCATCTCTGAAAACATGAGATGGCTTGGAAGCGAATGGTCAGAGCAAGACTATTTTGACAACATGCGCAAACCTAAGGATATTACCTTTGTACGTTCTTCTACTGAAAATGCCCAAACACGCTACATTCATCAGTGGACCAAAGAACACTTGAGGGAAGAAGAGCCTCTGCAAGAGTCTGCTGTCATCCTCTGCAATGAGAATCTTTTGTTGCCTGTGCTGCACAGTATAAATAATGTGTCAGCCATCAATGTCACGATGGGATACCCCATCAGTGCTACTCCTGCCCACTCTCTTCTACAGGCATTGATAGACCTACAGTCTTATGGCTACACCTCCTATGCTTGGCGATACAAGTATGTGTCTGCCATTTTGAAGCATCCATACGTTCAGCAATGGGTGGGTCATGCTTGCACAGAGAAGTTGCAAGAATTGACCTGTAAGAATATGGCCTTTCCACGAACAGACATGTTTGCTGACAATGAAAAGTTGAGAAAGGTCTTTACTGTTGTGAAGGACCAGCAGATGACGGTCTATCTTGCCAGCATCCTGTTGGAGGTAGGACACAGTTTCAATAATAATACCTTGGCACTGCAACTTCAGCGAGAAAGTATTTTTACGGCTTACACACTCGTGAATCGTCTTTATACCCTGCAACAGCAACATGAGTCACTATCCATCGGCAATGAGATGCTCTCCAAACTGATCATGCGAATGATGGAACAAGCCACGATACCTTTCCATGGCGAACCATCTACAGGATTGCAGGTGATGGGATTGCTAGAAACACGCAATCTTGACTTTAAGAATATTATCATGCTTTCGGTCAATGAAGGACAGATGCCCAAGAGTGATAAGCGTTCATCACTCATTCCCTACACACTTAGAGCTGCATTTGGCTTGACAACTATCGAGAAAGAGGTAAGTCTCTATGCCTATTATTATTATCGTTTGATGCAAAGAGCTGAGAGCATCACCTTGCTCTATAACTCAAGCACAGAGGGACGTGGCAAGGGAGAGATGTCTCGTTTCATGTTGCAGACCTTGGCTGAATCGGAAGAACTGTTTGCCAAAGGCCAGGAAATACAACTAAGAGAGTTCTCCTCTATGAGTGAGATGGCTACTGCTCCTGTCATTTCTGTGAGAAAAGATGAGAAGGTGATGGAGAAACTTCGTCAGAGGTTTAATGACAAACTCAAGTTGTCACCTACAGCCATCAACACTTATATGAAGTGTCCACTGAGGTTTTACCTTCTCTACGTGGAGAAATGGAGACCCGATGAAGAGGTGTCGGACGATGTGGATAAGGCGATGTTTGGCAACATCTTCCACGATGTGATGCACCATCTCTACTTGCCTTATGAGGGTAAGATGATCAAGAGCAGTGATGTGGAGAATCTTGCCAGGCAAGAGGGAAGAATCACACAACTGCTCCGCAATTCCTTGGCTGTTCATCTGTTTCATGAACCAGAGAAAGATGAGGATGGAGATGTCATCAACTACACGAACAAGAAGACTTCTATTTCCACGACAGGAAAGAAGGATAGGTTCATCACACTCAATGGCACACAGATGGTGAATCTGCATGTAATCAAGCAGTTTGTGTTCAATCAGTTGAGAACAGACCAAAACATGGCAGCACAACTGGAGGAACAAGGTGGCTACTGGCAAATCATTAGCATGGAGAAGACCTACGAGATGCTTCAAGAGGGCATTCTGCTTGGAGGTATCATAGACCGTCTGGACTTGCTTGCTTCTCCTGAAGGAAACAGGATACGCATCGTGGATTATAAGACCAGCAGCAGACAGCATGTGGCAAATACAGTAGATGATCTGTTTGACCCTGAGAAATGCACGAACAACTATCATATCATGCAGACATTCTACTATGCAAAAGTGCTGACTAATGACACATCGCCCTATGTCAATGAAGCAGTTGTGCCTGCACTTATGTATTGTGCCAAATATGACAAGGACAACAGTTCAGGCATTGTGAAATTGAAGTTGCAGGAAGGAAAGAGTAAATCTGAACTGAGCAACTTCAAGGAAGAGGTGGGTAAAGCCTTTGACCAACTCCTCACAGACAAACTTCATGAATTATTCACTGCTTATGATGAGGGAAATTCTGCAAATGAAGAAGGAAAACCTGTAGGCGTGTTCTCACAAACAGATGTTGAGGCTAACTGCAACTTCTGTGAGTTTCTCACATTCTGCCAGCGTCATCCATCTAAAGGCTTCTAAGCCTCCTATCACATTATTTATATAATATGGAAAAATTTGAAATAAATATATTAGGTTGTGGGGCTGCATTGCCAACACCCAGACGTCTCAGTTCTTCACAGGTCGTTAATATACGAGAAAAACTCTTTATGCTCGACTGCGCAGAAGGCGTGCAGATGGCTTTGAGAAAATCACGTATCAGTTTTTCACATCTGCAGGCTGTGTTCCTCACACATCTGCATGGTGATCATGTGTTTGGACTCATCGGCATGCTGTCCACCTTCGGACTCTTGGGCAGGATTCAAGAACTGCATATCTATGGACCAAAGGATTTGGAGCGTGTCTTTCAGCCTCAAATAGATTTCTTCTGTGCGGATTCACCCTTCAAGATTATCCTGCATGAGATAAACGCCAAAAAGCAAGAGGCGATATATGAGGATCGTTCTGTGATGGTCACTTCCCTACCACTATCCCACCGTGTGCCTTGCTGTGGTTATCTGTTTCAGGAGAAACCAACAGCCAGACATATCCGAAGAGACATGATTGACTATTATCACATTCCTACCTCACAAATCAATAATATCAAGGCTGGTCTGGATTGGACTCTGGAGGATGGAACAGTTATTGCAAATGAACGCCTCACAACTCCACCCGACCCTGTTCGCTCCTATGCTTATTGCACAGACACCACCTATCTTCCGTCTTTGGCAGAAGCATTGCATGGGGTCACTTGCTTATACCATGAAGCCACCTTTGCACAGGAACATGCTCTATTGGCAAAAAAAACCTTCCATAGCACAGCAAAGCAGGCTGCACAGATTGCACGTGATGCACAGGTAGGGAAACTCATATTGGGACATTTTTCCTCTCGCTATAAGGATGAGAGTGTATTGCTAAAAGAAGCGAAGGAAGTCTTTCCCAATGCTGTGTTGGCTGAAGACAGACTCCGAATTATACTATAGCCCGCTGACGTTTCACCTGTTTGTGATACTGATATGCATAGCACAACCCTGCTGTAGTGAGTCCGAAAGGATAAGCCCACCATATGCCTGTTGCTCCCATCTGAAGAGGGAAAGCAAAGATGTATGACAAGGGAATGCTGACCAAGCAATAGGCGATGAAAGCATACATCATCATGGCACGTACATGCTCAATAGCTCTCAATCCATTGGCATAGATGATCTGAAGACAGTCTCCTACCTGATAGCAAACAAAAGGAGGTAAGAATGTCAAGAAAAGGAGAGCAACATCTTCACTTGTGGTGAAGAGATGAGCAATAGGTGCACCTATCAGACAGATGCTTCCTACAATCAACACACCAGATGAAAGAGACATGAGAAGTGCCGTTTGTGCTGTCTTACGTACCTCGTCCCATTCATCCTGGCTCTTGAAATAAGAGATACGGATCGTTGCTGCTGCCCCTATTCCATAATAGACCATGAATGCCAGCGTGCTTACAGTACCCATAATCTGATGAGCAGCTAAGGCTGTAGCACCTATCCATCCCATGAAAATAGCACTGATATTAAAAGAACTTGCCTCCAAGCACAGTTGTATAGAGATTGGCAACCCCAAAAGGAAGAGATTCTGCATACCTCTACGTGTGTAGGAGGTGTGATGTATTTCAAGTTGGGCTTTTCTGAATTTCTCTGATCGTAGCAGATGACCTTTCTTGAGCAATATATACATGAAGACAGGCATGAGCACACGTGATGCGAGTGTGGCAATACCTGCACCCAACAAGCCAAGATTAAAGGTGAAGATGAAGAAATAGTTAAGAATCAGGTTCACCACATTTCCACCAATCATGACCCACATAGGTGTCTTTGTATCACCCAGCGCATCTGAGAACTGTTTCATGGAATTAAAGATTGACATGAAAGGCAAAGACAGAAGAAGTGTGATGAAATATGGACGAATGAGCGGAAGCAGTTCCACGGGTTGCCCCAACAAACCTATGTTCAGATAGAAAATGTAGAGCAATAAAACAATGAAGAGACTGGCAAGAAAATTGACCAGATTGCTCTCTTTCAATGTGCGCAACACCTTCACATACTTTCCCTGACCAAAGAAACCACCCACAATAGGTGTGGTGGCATAAGAAATGCCAAGAAGAAAGAAGATGAAGAGATTGAATATGTTATTGACGAATCCTGCGGCAGACAACTCTGGTGTGCCATACTGACCAACCATGATAGTGTCTGCCCATCCTTGCAGAATACCCCCCAACTGGGCAATCACAATGGGGTAAGCCAAAGTAGAGATAGCTATTATGCGTGCTTTCTGAGAAGAATCAAATTTCATACATCTAATGTGGCATGAATTTCCATGTAAAAGGCATTTGCTAATCCTTCGAGATGCCTTCGAGATGCCTTCGAGAAGGCTTCAAGATGAAATCATGCGTTGCAGAGGGTATTAATTCACTTTCACCGTGTGACCATAATCATGATACCACCAATAGGTCTTGCCAAATTCCCGACGCGTCCTGTTGATACGTTCTGTTGGGTCTTTAAGCCTTGCCTTCATGCCAAGATAATCACGATACCTGTCAATCATCTCAACATCAGTCAAAGTGGTGATAGAGTCTTGGCCATAGAAAATCTTGCCCTCTTCGGCCTTCCTCTGATTGCCCATCACCAGCAATGCTTCACGATAAGCTTTTGGAAGAAGGTCGTAAGCCCCTTCCACACTGTCCGAGAGATTATAGTAAAGAGGAAGTTGCTGTCTGAACTCACTGAGTTGGTTGTCCAATAGCAGACCACATAAATAATAATCGGCTGTATATCTGTTCCAGATGGAATCTCCCAACATCAACTGATAATAACGATTGGCATCATGGATGGATTTTCCACAAAGTGCTCCCAAATGAAAGCAAATGTCTTGTGTGGTAAGGCGATAAGTGGAGAGTGTGTCTGCTATGTCCAAGAGACCTTTAGACCCATAATATTGTGGATACTCAAACAGACGTTCAGCTAACAGCCCCTGTTTGGAAAGGGCATACATTCTCAGATGTGTGAGCCGGGCACTGGTAAAGAGCGAACGCTCACCTACCTCACTTGCTCCCTTATAGTCTTTTTCCAATATGAGTCTTTCTGCTTTCAACTCAAAATGATAGACATCTGTAGATTGCGGAACACTTCCCGCCATCAGTATGAGCAGAAAGAGAATGATGTAATTGGGATAAGCCAATGACTTGACATCATACATTTCATCCTTGTTCCCATGCCCCCATCGCTTGACAATAAGAACCAGCAACACATACACGACCAAGACTACAGGCGCAACCCACAGCCAATCCCCAAAGGAGAAATGATCGATGGTGGTACGATTCACATCTGTTAGAATCGTGAGCATCAACATAGAAGGCACGTAAGACAGCGCATGCCAGCGAGAAGGGAGGGAAGACAACTTGCTGACCACCCACTGCACAATCTGCAAGATGACAGTGATGATGATTGCACCAATCAGCACATTATAGGTAGTAACCCCTTTAGAATAAACAAACTGTGCTTCTGCCAAAATCTCACCTCGAAGGAAATACAGATAACAGAAGGAGAAGAGCATAAACAGAATTCCACAGGAATAACGAATGATTCCTGCGGTCTCCTGTCTGTATGGATGATTATAAGAACTCAATTGTCAATGTTTTTTAAGTGCAAGATTGATGATAGAGGAAATTAGAAAGCAAATCCGATTGTGCTTTTAAGACTTCTCTTCACTGTCTCTAACCTTTCTCAACACCATAGCAGACCTGGCAGGTATGTATAGTTTCAGCCAGCCCTTACGGTCTCCCTCATAGATAGGGTCATAGTTGGTGAAATGATGCACGGAATCGTCTGCAAACCCATTACCGCCAAAGTTCTTGCTATCTGTGTTGAGCACCACATCATAGCAACCCTGAGGCACAATAAAGCCATAGTCAGTATAAGACCTATCTGGGGAGAAGTTAAACACAAAGAGAAGGTCACCTCTTGAGAAAGCAAGAATCTGGTCACCATCATTGTGCCACACCTCCACCACAGGAGTCTTCTGGAAGTTCTTCTCAGACTTTATCACCTTGAGCATCTCCTCGTCAAAGTCTCCTAAGTAGCAGTAGCACAACTCTTTATTATCAACAAGATTCCACTGACGGCGAGCATACTTATGACTCCATCCGTTGCCCTCTCTTGGAAAGTCTATCCACTCGGGATGACCAAATTCATTGCCCATGAAGTTAAGGTATCCACCATTCATGGTAGAAGCCGTGAGCAAGCGAATCATCTTGTGGAGTGCTATACCTCGATGGGCTATGAAATTCTCGTCACCCTTCTTGAAATGCCAATACATATCGGCATCTATCAGACGGAACACAATCGTCTTATCCCCCACCAATGCCTGATCGTGCGACTCTGCATAGGAGATGGTCTTCTCATCCTGACGACGGTTTGTTGTCTCCCAAAACATGCTGGAAGGTTTCCAATCCTCATCTCTCAGTTCCTTGATTGTCTTGATCCAGTAGTCTGGAATATTCATGGCCATGCGATAGTCAAAGCCATATCCTCCATCCTTGAATGGAGCGGCCAGACCTGGCATGCCCGAAACCTCCTCTGCAATAGTGATTGCCTTGGGGTTCACCTCATGTATGAGCAAGTTCGCCAAAGTGAGATAAGCGATAGCCTCGTCATCCTCATGACCATTGTAGTAATCGCCATATCCGCCAAAAGCATCACCCAGACCATGACTATAATAAAGCATGGAAGTTACACCATCAAAGCGAAAGCCGTCAAACTTAAACTCTTCCAACCAGTATTTGCAGTTGGAAAGCAAGTAGTGCACCACCTCATTCTTGCCATAGTCAAAACAGAGAGAATCCCAAGCAGGATGTTCCCTCCTACCTCCCTGCATGAAGTATTGACAGCCATCTCCAGCAAAATTGCCAAGACCCTCTCCCTCATTCTTCACGGCATGAGAGTGCACAATATCCATAATCACGGCAATGCCCATCTGGTGAGCAGTGTCAATCAGTTCCTTCAGTTCCTCTGGAGTGCCAAAACGGCTGGAAGGGGCAAAGAAGTTGCTGACATGATAGCCAAACGAACCATAATAGGGATGCTCTGCCACCGCCATCACCTGAATGGCGTTATAGCCATCCTTCTTGATGCGAGGAAGAACATTGTCCTTAAATTCAATGTAAGTGCCCACCTTCTCTTCATCTTGAGCCATGCCTATATGACATTCGTAGATGAGCAAAGGATTGGTGTCAGGCTTGAAGTTCTTCTTCTTGAACACGTATGGCTCGGCAGGAGACCACACCTGTGCAGAGAATATTTTCGTCTGCTCATCCTGCACCACTCTATTGGCATAAGAAGGGATTCGCTCGCCTTCTCCACCTTCCCACTTGACCTTCAGCTTGTAGAGATCTCCATGATGCATCTGACCAGCCTTGAGTTTTATTTCCCAGTTGCCATTGTCAATGCGCTTCATCTGATAGGCCACATCTTCCTGCCAATCATTGAAATCACCTATCACATAAATCTCTTTGGCATGAGGAGCCCACTCTCTCAGCATCCAACCTCGGGATGTCTTGTGCAATCCAAAGTAAAGATGACCGCTGGCAAAATCAGATAGTGTCTGATTGCCACCATTTGTCAGCAGATTCAGTTTGTAGAGCACATGGTCATGCCTCCCCTTGATGGCTTCCTCAAATGGCTCAAGCCAAGGGTCGTTCTTCACAATACCAATATGCTTCACCACCGCAACCTTCTTAGGAGCATCCTTCTCTACCTTTTTCTTAGTAGCCATTGTATCATGCTTTTACTTTGAAAACCACTTTCTTGATTTTCTCCTCATTAGAGATGCAAGGTGCATGTCCATCTTCAGGAAAGAAAACAATAAACTCACCAGGGTGTACTGTGATATACTGTTCGGGACGCTCCTGATAGAAGGAGACATCCTTCTGAGCGTCATATTCTACTTGTGGAAGACTCTTGCGAGGTGAATAGCCCATTGTTTCAGCACATGACAACGGAATCTGTATATCAATCATCTTGCTATGGGTTTCGAGTCTTGCATCCTCCATGCTCTCGCCCTTTGAGGTTAAATGATTGGCAAAAAGGCTATTGCCTTCCAAACATACCTTACCATCAGGTTGAGCAACTAAATTTGTCTTGTTCAGATATTCCACCACTTTAGGGAAAAGCGGGTTAATAGAGGCATAACGGCCTAAGTTTTCAAGCGTGTCTAAAATCATACGTATTATTAATTATTAGTTAAAGTTGTTGTCATTTTCTTTATATCTGTAACGCACAAACGTAATGCCTGTAACACCATAGACACCATGCCTGCAACGGCTATATGGCTTCTTGTCCCTTCATAGACTCACCAACATGTCTGAGCATCACCTCATGAAGCAGTCCATTAGTGGCAAGCACCTGCCGTCCCGACTTCCAATCATCATCTCCTCCTCGATAGTCAGTCACCCTTCCACCTGCTTCCATCAAGATGCACGCACCTGCCGCCACATCCCAGGGCTGAATGAAAGATTCCACATACACATCCACCTTTCCTGATGCCAGATAGCAGAGTTCTGCCTCTGCACTACCATTACTGCGGATACTGGCACAATGACCAAAAAGCCTGCCCGTCAAACTCAAGCAAAACTGCCTGTAATCCTCTGCATTATATGGGTATCCTATCATCACGAGTGCCTGATCCAAATTGTCCAGACTCGTCACATGAATCGGTTTACCGTTGAGAAAAGCCCCCTGACCTTTCGCCGCATAATACAGTTCCTTGCGGGTCACCTCATACACCACTCCCAACAGAAAGTCGGTCTTGTCACACAAAGCTATAGAGACACAATAGGGTGCGAGGTCATGTATGAAATTGGTCGTGCCATCCAGCGGATCAACCACCCAAAAGAGTTCACTCTCTTCCTCCTTCTGTTCCACGGTCTTCTCTTCTGTGATGAAACCTGCTTCAGGAAGTATTTCCTTCAGACGAGAAACAATCATCTTCTCGCTTCCCTTGTCCACATAGCTCACATAGTCATGACTATGCTTATGTTCCACCCTGCTCTGGTCGAAAGCCTCTCGCTGCTCCGCTATGTACAGACCCGCCTCGGTGGCGAGTTTCTTCACTTCCTCCAACACGGATGAAAGCTTCTCTTTAGAATTGACGAGGTTTTGCATTCTCATGAATGAGTGTGTTCAATTACTGTCCCATAAGTCTTCCACGGTTGTAGATGCCTTTGCGAATCACATTGCCCGCACGGTCTTTCTCCACAAAAGCACCATCCCTCTGATCGTTGAGGAATGAACCCTCAAAGCGTGTTCCGTCTGCCGACTCTTCCACACCCTTGCCATTCTTCATGCCCTCCTTGAAGAATCCCTTAAACTTAGTGCCATCCGACAGGCGAAGCACACCCTCGCCACTCATCTCTCCGCCAGCCCATTCGCCATCATACACATCACCATTTGCTCCTGTGAACTTGCCGCGACCATGTTCCCTGTCTTCTGCCCAGTAGCCCTCATACCTCGACCCGTCAGGCCAAGTGTAAGTGCCAAAACCGCTCATGAGGCCATTCTTGAACTGACCAACATATTTGCGCTTGTCGGAATAGGTGAAGATACCCTGGCCCGTGCGCTCTCCATTCTGGTAGTCACCCTCATAAATATCTCCGTTCTTAAACTTATAGATACCCTTTCCATGCATCATGTCCTCCTTCCAGTTGCCTGTGTAGAAGTCACCATTAGCATAGGTATATTTCCCTTGTCCGTTGCGCATGTCATTATCCATCTCGCCCTCATAGATCGAGCCATCCCTCCAGTCGAAGACTCCACGTCCCGACTTCTTGTCATCCTTCCAGCTTCCATCATAATAAATGCCATTGGCCCAAGTGTATCTTCCCTGTCCTGTGCGCTTGTCCTGCATCCATTCGCCCGTGTATTTATCTCCGTTGTAATAATACATGGTGCCAAATCCCTGCTGATAATCTATATACCAAAGACCATCGTACTTATTGTTGTTGGCAAAATAATACACACCTCTTCCGTGCTGATGATCTTGATGCCAGTTGCCTTCATATTTCTCACCATCGGTGAATGTATAGACCCCATAGCCCTGACGCTTACCCTTCTCATACTCACCCTCATAGGTGTCACCTGTTTTGAATGTGGTCTTTCCCTTTCCATGAGGCTTTCCGCCTTCCAACTCACCGTAATATTTTGATTGATCTTTAGGAAACACATAGTTTCCAATCACCACCTTCTGGGCATTCATTGCCAAGGCACTGAATGCCATTATTCCTGCTAAAATATATTTAGAAATATTCATGTTTTCGGTTTGTAAAATAACAATTATATCTGTTGGCACGGTGCCATTTGGTTACAAAGGTAACGATTTCTTTTGAATTTTTCGCTATTCATTAAGTTTTATTATATATTTTTTTTGCGAGTTCAACGAATGGCGGATGTCTATAAACCAACAAGAACACCGAGAACAAAGTTGTTAAATCATTTTGCGGAGGAGACAGTTTCCTCCTTTTTCTTCAGGTGAAGAGGGTGAAACAACATGAATCCGTCGAATCTGGAAGATGAAACAGTTTGTTTTGATGGTTAGTCCCTCTTTTCATTCACGCTCCATTCCTTCATTTTTTCACATAAATCCTCGCCCCCCCCTTGTGGGATTTACATGCTGTGGAAGAAGGTTGAAGAAATTCGGCAGGTTTTGTCTCAAGGCGATTCATTCAAGAAAGCGAATGGCTCAATCCTTGTCCTTCAAAATCTTTATATCTTATTTATATGCAACGATTTATACATATTTATAAATTCCATGCTGATAAAGTCAAAAACGCACGCGTGGTTCATTGCCCATCGCACCATTGTTCATGGGCACTTGAAGCATTGTTCGTTGGTCACCGCACCATTGTTCGTTGGGACATGAAGCATGCTTCAATCATGCGAGGTGGCAAATGGCAGGAACCTCCCACCATTTCATTCTCTCACACATACACCATTATCAACCCTCCCTAAAAGGTCTATTAGGGAGGGGCTATTTCACAGTACTTGAATTTAACAAGCAAGTTCAATAAATCCATGCGTTATTTCTGAATAAACGCATGAGGGAAACCTCCTTTTTCTCTTCGGCAAGACTTCGATATGCTTTCGATAGACCTTCGATGCGAGAAGATTCGAAAATTCTTTTTTATCTCTCATGAATTTCTACCACATGCACAAGAATTGAAAATAGAGGACGGCAGAACAACCTTGCCCACGCAAAATGTTTGCGAAATGGAGAAAACCACAACATTTTGTTTATCGAACGCATGTTTTTTTTTATATATTGTGTGTATGTCAATGAAAATTTGTAACTTTGTAGCGTTTTTTGAGGTAAAAAGATAACAAGATGAATTTAGCAATCATAAAATACAATGCGGGCAACATTGGTTCAGTGGAGAATGCGGTGAGACGATTGGGTATTGAGCCTCTGGTGACAGATAACGTGGAGTTGATACAAAAGGCTGACCGCGTGATTTTTCCAGGACAGGGTGAAGCCCACTCCACTATGGCATATCTGAAGGCTCATGGACTGGACCAAGTGATTGTGAATCTGAAGCAACCAGTGTTGGGCATTTGCATCGGCATGCAGTTGCTCTGCCGCCACAGCGAGGAGCAAGACACAGACTGTTTGGGCGTGTTTGATGTGGATGTGAAGCGTTTCATCCCCCAAAGGCATGAAGACAAAGTGCCACAGATGGGCTGGAATACAATAGAAGATGTGAAGTCACCCCTGTTTGAGGGATTCTCTGACAAGGAGTTTGTGTATTTCATCCATAGTTTCTATGTGCCCACATGCGACTGGACAAATGCCACTACTGACTACATCCAGCCCTACTCTGCCGCCCTACACAAAGACAACTTCTATGCCACGCAGTTCCATCCGGAGAAGAGCGGAAAGGTGGGCGAAAGGATTTTGACGAATTTTTTTAAGATAAAATGATAGAGATAATTCCAGCCATAGACATCATCAATGGCAAATGTGTACGTTTAACCCAAGGTGACTACGACACCAAGAAAGTGTATAGTGAAGACCCCTTAGAGGTGGCAAAAATGTTTGAGGCACATGGCATCAGACGTTTGCACACTGTGGATCTGGATGGTGCTCGTTCACAGCATATCGTCAATTACAAGACGATTGAGCGAATTGCAGACCACACCAGCCTGGTCATTGATTTCGGTGGTGGCATCAAGAGCGATGAGGACATAGACATTGCCTTTGCCAGTGGTGCTACTATGGTCACAATCGGCAGTGTGGCTGTTAAGAACCCTTCGCTGTTTGAGACATGGCTGGAGAAATATAACGACAACAAGATCATCCTCGGAGCAGATGTGAAGAATGGCTTCATCAGCATCAATGGCTGGAAGGAAGAAGGCGATGACCAACTCATCCCATTCCTGCATCGCTATGTGGACAAAGGAGTGGTCAATGTGCTCTGCACCGACATCAGCAAGGATGGCATGCTCGAAGGACCTGCCACCCAACTGTATGAAGATATTATGAAAGAGTTCCTCGAGTTGCACCTCATTGCCAGCGGTGGCGTGAGTTGCATTGAAGACATAGACATGCTCAACGCTGCCGGCATCCCAGCAGTGGTGTTTGGCAAGTCCATCTATGAGGGACGCATTAAAATGGAGGATTTGGAAAAATATGTTGGCTAAAAGAATCATTCCTTGTCTTGACATCAAAGACGGGCAAACGGTGAAGGGCACAAACTTCGTGAACCTTCGTCATGCGGGTGACCCTATCGAGTTGGGGAAACTCTACAGCGAACAGGGTGCAGACGAACTCGTGTATCTGGACATCACTGCTTCCCACGAGGGACGCAAGACTTTCACAGAACTTGTGAAGCGTATTGCTCAAGAAATCAACATTCCGTTCACCGTGGGCGGCGGCATCAACGAACTTTCGGATGTGGATCGCCTCCTCAATGCAGGTGCAGACAAGGTGAGCATCAACTCTGCTGCTCTCCGCCGTCCGGAACTGATTGATGAGATTGCCAAGAATTTTGGTAGTCAGGTATGCGTGGTGGCGATTGACGCAAAATGCGAGAACGACACCATTCATGAGAATGGTGACCCCATGATTGATGGTGACTGGGTGTGCTATGTGAATGGAGGACGTGTGCCCACCCAATACAATCTCTTTGATTGGGCTAAGGAGGTAAACGAGCGAGGTGCTGGCGAGATTCTCTTCACATCTATGAATCATGATGGTGTGAAGAAGGGATTTGCCGATGTGGCACTGCGCCGCTTGGCTGATTCACTCACCATTCCTGTCATTGCATCAGGTGGCGCAGGTGCGAAGGAACACTTCCGCGATACCTTCATCAATGGACACAGTGATGCGGCCCTTGCTGCCAGCGTGTTCCATTTCGGAGAGATTCCTATCCCCGAACTCAAGCAGTATTTGGCAAGCGAAGGAGTCAGTGTGAGACTGTGACCGCACACGCTTTCTGAGGGAAGACACACAAAGGAAAACAGAATATATCTTATTGGAAATCATATAATGGAAATAGATTTTAACAAAATGAATGGTTTGGTTCCAGCCATTGTGCAGGATGCCAAGACAATGAAGGTGCTGATGCTCGGATTCATGAACGAGGAAGCATATAAGAAAACATTAGAAACGAAGAAAGTGACTTTCTATAGCCGTACTCGTCAGTCTCTCTGGACTAAGGGCGAGACCAGTGGCAACTTCCTCAACGTGGTGGAGATTCTAAACGACTGCGACAAGGATACACTCCTCATCAAGGCTAACCCTATAGGTCCTGTATGCCACACAGGTGCAGACACCTGCTGGAATGAGACTAATGACAATCCCATCCTGTTCCTTTCTGAACTGCAGCGTTTCATAGAGAAGCGTCATGCAGAAATGCCAGAGGGCAGCTATACTACCTCTCTCTTCAAGGATGGCTGTCACCGCATGGCTCAGAAGGTGGGAGAAGAGGCTTTAGAGGCTGTCATCGAGGCTGTTGCCAACAACAACGAACGCCTTGTTTATGAAGCATCCGACATGATTTATCACCTCATCGTGTTGCTCACATCCAAAGGATTGAAGATTGAGGATTTGGCTGCTGAACTGGCAGAAAGACACGACCCTAACTGGCGCAAACATTAAACAGAAGATGTTTCTAATCGACTATAAAGACGTCAATGTCTATCAAGAGTCTCAATTGGTGTTGCAAAACGTCAATGTGCAGATTGGAGAAGGAGAGTTTGTTTACCTCACAGGCAAAGTGGGTACAGGCAAAAGTTCTTTCATCAAGACTCTGTATGGCGAAATCCCTATTAAAGAAGGCGATGCCAAGGTGATGGATTTTGATATGGCAACACTGAAAAGACGTCATCTGCCCGACCTTCGCAAGAAACTGGGCATTATCTTTCAGGACTTCCAGCTGCTGACTGACCGCACGGTAGATGCTAACTTGCGTTTTGTGCTCAAGGCTACAGGATGGACCAACAAGATAGAAATAAACCAGCGCATCAGCGATGTGCTCGAATTGGTGGGCATGTCCACCAAGGGCTACAAGATGCCATCCGAACTCTCAGGTGGAGAACAGCAACGCATTGTGATTGCTCGTGCCATCCTGAATCGTCCTAAACTCATTTTGGCAGATGAGCCAACAGGCAATCTTGATGCAGAGACAAGCAGGCAGATTGTAGAACTTCTCCAACAAATCAGCAAGGCAGGCAGTACTGTGGTGATGATTACCCACAACCTGCGTTTGCTTGATGAGTTCCCTGGTCGCCAATTCACTTGCGAGAACCACAGATTGCAAGAGGTCACTCATCAGAAGCCTGAACAGAACATCAACGAAGAATTAGATTAATTTTTACACATTATTATATTATGAAGGTACTCAAGTTTGGCGGTACATCCGTTGGCACTCCTCAGAGAATGAAGGATGTCATAAAACTCATCACAGATGGCGAGCAAAAGATTGTTGTGCTCTCAGCCATGTCGGGAACAACCAACTCTTTGGTAGAGATTTCAGACTACCTCTACAAGAAGAATCCAGAAGGTGCAAACGAGACAATCAATGCACTCGAAAAGAAATATAAGAAGCATGTAGAAGAACTCTACACTACTGATGCCATGAAGCAGAAGACATCAGATTTCCTCAAAGGCGAATTTGATTATCTTCGTTCATTTACGAAGGGCATCTTCACCATGTTTGAGGAGAAGATTATTGTGGCTCAAGGTGAAATCATGTCCACCAATATGGTCACGAACTACCTTATAGAACAAGGATACAACGCTACCCTTCTGCCTGCACTTGAATTCATGCGCACAGACAAGAATGCCGAGCCTGACCTCGAATATATCCGTGAGAAGATCAAGGTGCAACTTGACGAGCATCCAAACAAGGATATCTATATCACTCAGGGCTTTATTTGCCGTAATGCTTATGGTGAGGTGGACAACCTCCAGCGTGGCGGTTCTGACTACACTGCCTCACTGATTGGTGCGGCTGTAGGTGCTACTGAAATTCAGATCTGGACAGACATTGATGGTATGCACAACAACGATCCTCGTTTTGTGGAAAAGACTTCTCCAGTCAATCATCTTCACTTTGAGGAAGCAGCCGAGTTGGCATACTTCGGTGCGAAGATTCTTCACCCAACATGTGTGCAACCAGCCAAATATGCAGGCATACCTGTCAAACTGCTCAACACCATGAATCCCTCTGCTCCAGGCACAGTAATCAGCAATGAGACTGAGCGTGGAAAGATCAAGGCTGTGGCTGCTAAAGACAACATCACAGCCATCAAGATTACTTCTTCCCGCATGTTGTTGGCTTATGGTTTCCTCCGCAAAGTGTTTGAAATATTCGAGACCTACAAGACATCTATTGACATGATTGCCACCTCAGAGGTAGGTGTGAGCGTGTCTATAGACAACACCAAGAACCTCGAAGCAATAGTGAATGAGTTGAAGAAGTTTGGACATGTACAGGTAGATAAGGACATGTGCATCATCTGCGTGGTAGGTGACCTCAATGCTGAAAACGTTGGTTTTGAGAGCAAGACAGCAGAAGCTCTTGCGGACATCCCTGTTCGCATGATCTCCTACGGAGGCTCTAACCACAACATATCCTTCCTCATCTCCAACGATGACAAGAAGCATGCTTTGCAGTCACTCTCCGACCACTTGTTCAACAAATGATGATTCGACAAGACAATGGCAATAAAACTTCCTGTGGAAAGGTTTGCGGGCATCCGCACTCCTTTCTACTATTATGACACAAACATCCTGCGTCAGACACTTGATGCCATCAATCAGGAAACAAAGAAACACGACAACTATTTTGTCCACTATGCTGTCAAGGCCAATGCAAACCTCAAGGTGCTGAAGGTCATCAACGAGGCTGGATTAGGTATCGACTGCGTATCGGGAGGTGAAATAGAGCAAGTGTTGAAGGCTGGCTTTCCTGCCAACAAGATTGTTTTTGCTGGTGTGGGCAAAAGTGACTGGGAGATAGAGTTGGGTCTCGATAAGGACATCTTCTGCTTCAATGTAGAGAGCATTCCCGAACTTGAGGTGATCAATGAGATTGCCAATCGTAAGGGAAAAACTGCCTCTGTATGCTTCCGCATCAATCCAAATGTAGGTGCTCACACGCATGCAAATATCACCACAGGCTTAGCCGAAAACAAATTCGGAATTGCCATGGAGGATATGAACCATGTGATTCGTCTGGCTCAGAACATGAAGAACATACGCTTCAGAGGACTGCACTTCCATATTGGTTCACAGATTCTTGAGATGGACGATTTCATAGCACTTGCGGAACGCATCAACGAACTGCAAGACCAACTTGACCGAGAAGGCATTTCATTAGAAATCATCAATGTAGGCGGTGGACTCGGTGTAGATTATGACCATCCACAAGACAACCCTATCCCCAACTTCAAGGACTACTTTGATGTGTATGACAAATACCTCAAGCTGCGTCCAGGTCAGACCGTTCACTTTGAACTGGGGCGTGCCATCGTGGCACAATGTGGCGCACTCATCACAAAAGTAAACTATGTGAAAGAGGCACACGTCAAGAAGTTTGTGATTGTAGATGCAGGTTTCACTGATTTGATTCGTCCTGCTCTCTACGATGCTCATCACTGCACACTCAACCTCACCACCACAAATACAGAAGAAGAAATCTACGATGTGGTAGGTCCTATCTGTGAGTCGAGCGATGTGTTCGACAAGGATCTCCGACTGCCCAAAACACAAAGAGGAGACCTCATTGCCATGCTCTCTGCTGGTGCTTATGGAGAAATCATGGCATCAGGATATAATTGCAGAAGATTGCCAGAGGGTTATGTGAGCGAAGATTTGTAACAAACACACACATTATAGATGAAGAAGAAAGAGATGCTTTTCCCATCTCTTTCTTCTTCTTTTATGTAAATATCCAGCAAGTGCTCATTCTTCTGCTAATCACATCCTTTAATATTGCAACAGACACTTTTTCATCATCTATCGTATTTTTGATTCTAATATTTCAACTATTTTCTTACCTCTCTTCACGATGAAAGGCTCACAGAAATCAATATAACGAATCACATGATCAAGGTAAGCTTCTCTTGTAAGACTACTATTCCAGTAATAGACAACATCAAAAAGGCGTTTTGGACACCCCGTTTCATCAATGCAATCATCAAGTAATAATTTACTTAACAACAAATTAAAGCCGTCTTCACCGTGGTAAGGTTCAAAGTCCTCTTTATTTAATTCCATGAGTTGAAGAAATATTTCATTTTCTATCTTTTGTGGATTGGTCAAATAGTCATAGAGTGAATTTATGAATTGGTCTATATAGTCTCTCCACTTATAATATGATCCACGGAATGTGTTCAAAGAATTCCTACCGATATAAGCATTGGGTAATACAACAAAATTGCCTATAGTATGATAAAGAGATCGAAACCTTGTTACCCTCTGAAGCATTTTTTCATCCGGCTCAAAGTGATTGAGTCCCAAGAATCCCCCTTCTTCCACTGGCTTTCCAAAAGTGGTGTTGAAGGTATTAATGGTATCACCTCGATACTTCCAATCTCCAAGTGTATCATAATTCATGTTTTTCCATACACCTTCAAATACCAAAGCATAGATTGCTCTGGATATATTCGTGTTATCGCAGTCAAAAGAACTACCATTACAGGACCCATATTTTCTGTCACCTTGCAACTGGGCAATATCGAAACTAACAAGTTTGTTTATATTGCCTTGTAGCTTTTCATCCACAAAATCATTAATGAGACTAACAGGATTAATCATATCGTTATTCTTTTATTGTCCATGTCAAGCAATTTAATAAACCTAATGAATGAACCATTCCATTTCCTACAATAATTGGTGTCATATCCGCACCAACCATACATCTATTATATTCTGTGCCGTATTGAACACTTTTGAGTGCAACCTGATGCTTGTCATCTTTCACCCTTAGGCGAAGATGGCAAGATAAGGCTGAAATGAAAAAGAAAATCCGCAAGGGTCAATTAAGCCATGGAATCACAGATCTTATCATCTTCTTTCCGAAAAGACCTTTGGAATCATCATCAGTGAGTTCGCTCTCAATGGTGACTGACGATTGCATCAGATGGTCAAGAAGTCCCTTTTCCACGTATCTCTCCCGAACGAAGTTCATTCTTTGAGCATTGCCATGAGTGATGGCATATAATTTAGACAATGTGGCATCATTCAAGGTTTGATCTGATTGGAGAAAATAGTTGCTTACTTCTGTCTCACCAAATCGCATGACTGCATGGGAGGCACATCTGATATTAGAATCTCTGAACAGACCTTTTATCTTATCCCAATTGCCAGAGAACACATATCTGGCATGGTCAAAATAGATGGAGTCAAAAATCTTCTGCACACCTCCGAAAAGTTCTGATGGAATATGGTCAAAACCGTCGAAGACGAAATATAAGGGCTGATCCATCAGACGAAAACGACGAAGAATGTCACAATAGATACTGGTCAGCCTTTCAACTCGTAGTGGTGATGGAGCGTAACCAGTCCTTTTCCCATACAAGAACCAGCATAGTTGATTCAGCAGGTCATGTTCCATCACCTCCGGATTCAAGCGTCCTCTCTCCATTCCATTATAAAAATAGCTCACGCAGTTCTCAGAGTGACAATCCACAAACTGAGCCAGCAAGGTAGTGAGTCCCACACCTTTTTCGCCTGTGAAACATATCACATGATTTCGTTCCAGTTGCTCTTCGGCATCGGCTATATCTCCCCTTCGGCTCATCTCGTTCTCCGCAGGAAAAGGAAAGGTGGAACTGTAATATTTCATGTTCACCACACATGGCGCATCCGTTTCTATGCGCTGGGGATACACATACTGGAGCATGGATGGCTGATTGAGAAAGATGTTTTGTATGGAATAGGTGGCATTAGGCAGTATCTGATTCTTACCGCCCTTGATGTCTATATTCATATCGTTTGGCATAGGTAATATTAGATTGAAAAACGAACAATGCTTCATTGACCAACGAACAATGCTTCGATGGTTGATGAACAATGCTTCGATAGCCAACGAAGCATTGTTCGTTTTGGGTTGCAACAGAGTGGTTATTTCTTAAGAGGTTTGTACTTGGCTAAAGCATCATTGATGCGGGCACGGACATTGGAGACAGAAGTGCCTTTTTCCAGTTTGGGAGCATGCGTCAGCAGGAGGCTGATGAAGCGTTCCTTCACTGCATCTTCTTTTGTCACTTTAGGCTCTTGCTCCACCATCTTAATGACAATCATGGCAAGTTCGGTGGCTGAGGTGCAGGTTGCCAACTGGGCAAGATAGCCCTTGAGGTTTTCCACATTATTTATATATAAGGCGAGCGGATGCTCTTCTGTGGAGGATGAACAGGAGGGATAGCCCTTGAGCATCTTCCGAGCAAGTTCGTCTCCATAGAAATGTTGTTCTGCCTTGGTGGCATTGGGAAGAATCTGGTTGTTTCCACCAGAAATGTTGAAAATGATTTGAGTCTTTTCTTCCATTGTGAATGAATATGTTTTAGGTTGATAATGAATGAGCAATCAATAGATCACGAACGGATTATAAACGCTTATGAACGCATTTGCAAAGAGAAGCCGCCATGTTGTACCTTCGCATCGTCAAAAGTCAATGACGAGTCGGGATGTGTTGATTGGCAGTTTCGAAACCAGGCCTGATGCCAAGCGACAACAAGGACTTCCGAAGTGATGATGACAATTCAACGATTTATTCATTAATAAAAAAAAGTTTTAATTATGATTAATTACAGCGTTTTTTTGATGAAGAACATTCAGAAACCTGATGAACCTAAAAGGGCATTTGCCAAGAATCAGGTGAATGAGGTATGGTCTTTCGACAAGTTTGTGAAACACATTTCAGACCACAATGGCGTATATACATGTGGCACGGTCAAGGGTGTGATTGCCGACATGTGTGACTGCCTGGTGGAGCAATTGCTCAACGGCAACAAGATTCAGATGGGTGAACTGGGCGACTTTAGTTTGTCCCTCAAGAGTGAGGGTGCTGACTCTATGACGAACTTTACGGTTAGGAACATCAAGGAGGTGAAGATTATTTTCTCTCCAGGCAAGGACTTCGAGAATCTGGTGAACCGTACTGAATTCAACATGGTGGCAAGCCGTGTGGCTCAATCTGCCACTCTCAAGGCCGAGAAGACAGGGTTGAAGACCGTGGATCTTGAATCCGTCAAGAAATCTCCCACTCCAAAACCATCTACAGAAGGTTCTGACTCTGGCGAATCTACTGGTGGCGGAACAGCAACAGGTAGCAACACGGGTGGCGGATCTGATGATGGCGAAGAGATGGAACACAACTAAGCGATTGGAGGTCTGGTGAAGAGTGAATCATGAAAGTAGAGATGCCAGGAATGCCAAAGGCTTACTGAATGAATTTGCTTATAGCCCTGAGTGCATTCTCTTTCATGATTCGCGATTCCAGCCTTTCTGTTGATTTTCAATTATTATTTCATATTTAATCTCTATAACTTATGGTACTTGGTCAAACAAACAACAAGATTTCGTGGACGAAAGTCCTTCATGTAGTGGTTCAGGCGGTCATCGCCGCCCTTACTGCTCTGGGTGTCAGCAGTTGCTACTCCCCTATTCTCTAACATGCAGATTTGTGAAGCAGTCCAGTGCAGCAGGTGGATGTTGTGCTGGTCTGCTGAACAAAAAGATGTTCTCTGATATACTATAGTATTGTCTAAAAGTGTGTGATATGTATATGCTGGAAAAAGATGTGAAATACATTGTATTGCACTGCTCTGCAACCAGAAGCAATCAAGCCTACACGGTGGAGCAACTGACCCGTGACCATCAGGCTCGTGGCTTCCGCACGGTCGGCTATCACTTCTATATTCGTCAGGATGGAAGCGTGACCCAACATCGTAAACTTCTGGAGGCAGGTGCTCATGCAATGGGCTATAATCATTGCTCTATCGGTATCTGCTATGAAGGTGGACTGGATGTGAACGGCAATCCTTGTGACACTCGCACGGAGGCTCAAAAGAGAGGTTTGCTCGATCTCTTCATCATCCTGTCAAAGATGTTTCCCGAAGCAAAGGTGGTAGGCCACTGTGAGTTGCCTCATGTTCACAAGGCATGTCCCTGCATCGACATGGAAACATGGCGCAAGGAACTGGCAGCACATGTGAAGCATTTCAAGTTTGCAAAAGACTGTTGCCGCTAAGTAATCCTGCAGACTCTGCAATGGTTGTTGCAGAGAAGGAACAGGATAAGCCGATGTGTTCAGACCTGAAGAACAAGGCGAAGTATGTGTATTATAGATGTAAGGCATCAGGCTTCATAGATGAGAAACTGTGCACATCACAGATGCAAGAAGCAATGCTTCATGAAAAGAGGCGGGTCATGATGACCCGCCTCTTACTTCAGCAATATATGTAAGCGGTATGAATCGCTTGAGAGAACCAATTATGAGAGGAATCCGAGAAGGACACCAGCGGCTACAGCAGAACCAATCACACCTGCTACGTTTGGACCCATAGCGTGCATGAGCAGGTAGTTGTGTGGATCGGCTTTGAGACCTTCATTCTGAGAGATGCGTGCCGCCATAGGAACGGCACTCACACCAGCATTACCAATGAGTGGGTTGATCTGCTGATTCTTTGGAAGGAACAGGTTCATGACATGAACAAAGATAACACCACTTGCGGTAGCAATGATGAATGCAAAAGCACCGAGTGCGAAGATCTTGACTGTGGCAAGCGTGAGGAACTCGGATGCCTGAGTGGAGCAACCCACGGTGAGTCCGAGAAGCATCACAACAATGTCGTTGAGAGCATTGCCTGCTGTCTTTGCAAGACGTGTGGTCTTGGTAGATTCCTTCAGGAGATTACCAAAGAAGAGCATGCCGAGCAATGGCAGACCTGATGGCACGATGAAGGTGGTGATGAGGAGTCCGACAATGGGGAAGAGCATCTTCTCTGTCTGGCTCACGGCACGTGCTGGCTCCATCTTGATTTCACGTTGCTTCTTGGTTGTGAGAAGTTTCATGATACTTGGCTGGATGACAGGCACGAGAGCCATGTAGGAATATGCGCACACGGCAATAGCACCCATGAGGTTTGGACTCAATTTGCTAGAGAGGAAGATGGCTGTAGGACCGTCAGCACCGCCAATGATAGCGATACCAGCTGCCTGATTAGGCTCAAATCCCATAGCAAGTGCAATCATATATGCACCGAAGATACCAAACTGTGCTGCTGCACCAATGAGCATGAGTTTAGGATTGGCAATGAGAGCACCGAAGTCAGTCATAGCACCAATGCCGAGGAACACAAGGGGAGGATACCATCCGAGGCGTACACCTTGATAGAAGATATTGAGCACGGAGTTGTCCTCGTAGAGGCCAATCTCAAGACCTGCTGTCTTGAACGGAATATTTCCCAAAATGATGCCGAGACCTATTGGGATGAGGAGCAAAGGCTCGAAGTTCTTCTTGATGGCAAGCCAGATGAAGAATGCACCAACAGCAATCATGATAATGTTGGCCCACTCCACATTGGCAAAACCAGTGTAGGTGAGGAAGTCTGCAAGCTTTGTTCCGATGAATTCCATAGTGGAAATACTTTCGAGTAACATCATGTTATTGTTTTTTTAGTGATTGACAATATTACATTTGTTACGCGATGACGACAAGGATTGAACCTTCCATCACTGTATCACCCTTCTGCACCTTGATTTCCTGAATCTTACCATCATGCTCTGCATCGATATTGTTTTCCATCTTCATGGCCTCAAGCACAACAACGGTCTGCCCCTTCTTGATTTCTTGACCAACTGTGACTTTGATATCGTTGATAGTGCCTGGCAGTGGAGCACGGAGTGCTGACACACCTGCAGCAACTGCTTCCTGAGCTGCTTTTGGAGCTTCGACAGTCTTGACAGGTGCTGCTACAGCACGCACAACTGGCTTTGGCTGAGCAACTGGCTTCTCAAGTTCTACATCAAACTCGATGCCGTTTACTTCGACTTTAGCGATGTTCTCTTCAATACCGTTGATTTTCACATTGTATGGAACACCTTGAATCTTATAATTATATTCTTTCATGTTGTTTGTCTATTATTTATTCAATTCTGCGTGATGACTTGTGGAACTTCACGGAGTTCGTGGCTCTTGTCTGACCATGTGCTTGGAGTCTGAGTGATGGTGAGGATACCTGACTCAAGGTCATGTGTTCCACCGAAGTACTCGTGGAGAGCCAAACCGATAACGGCTGCATAGGTCTCAATCTCGACACCCTTGGTCTCTGTAGTACCCTGCTTGGCCATCTCTACCATCTTGGCTGCCTTCTCGTGGATGGCACGGATGGCACGCACACGAGCAAGTTTGGCTGCACGGTTCATGGCCCAACCGAAGATGTGGAAGAAGACGAACAGAAGAACCAGACATGAGAACACAACACCCATACACATGAGTGTCATAGCTATACCGTATGGGTCTTTCTCTTTGAACTCCTTGACTGCATTGCTCTTGAAGGAGACATTGGGAGCGTTTGGAGTGACCTGTTCTGCTGGTACGACATTCCACTCATCACCTATACGGGCATAACTGCTACCTGCTACCATTGGCTCCACACGAACAGAGTCGATGAGATCCACAGCATTTCCGTCAAACAGATAGACTGTGAAGGGTTCATCCGTAGGAAGTGTGAAATTCAAATGGAGCGTACCACGGTTGGTATTTCCATCGGCAAAGAACGTGATACGTTGCTTGGCTGATAGAGAGGTGCGTGGGTCGCCCGCAGAAATAAGAGACATGTGCTTTTCGCGCTCTGGCGCTGACATATTCTTGTCGAGCACTGCTGGATCGATTGTGAGGAAGCACTTCCTTATGTCATGGGTAGAATAAGAAGAGTTCTCAATCTCAATCCACGAAGCAGGCTCACCATATTCATCCACATAACTTTCTGATGGACACTTTACTGTGTCGCATTGCTCACAGGAATAATGCACAAAGACCTCATTAATCTTGAATTCATGAGCACCTTGAGCAAAAGCTGTAGAGGAAGCGATGAGGAATGAAACAATTGATAGTAACTTTCTCATAATGCTTTACAATGGAATATTGCCGTGCTTCTTAGCAGGATTTGTGAGTGACTTATTGGCAAGCTGCTCAAGTGCGCGAATCACACGGAAGCGTGTGTTGCGTGGCTCAATCACATCGTCGATGTAGCCATACTTAGCAGCTTGATAAGGATTGGCGAAGAGCTTAGAGTATTCTTCTTCCTTTTCTGCAATAAATGCCTTGGCATCGCCACCCTCATCCTTTATCTTCTTTGCCTCGCGAGCGTAAAGCACTGCTGCTGCACCACTTGCACCCATCACGGCAATTTCTGCTGATGGCCATGCATAGTTGATGTCGCCACGAAGTTGCTTACAAGACATCACGATGTGTGAACCACCATAAGACTTACGGAGAGTGATGGTCACCTTTGGCACTGTAGCCTCTCCATAAGCGTAGAGAAGTTTAGCACCATGAAGGATGACTGCATTGTATTCCTGACCTGTGCCTGGAAGGAAGCCTGGCACATCTACGAAACTGACAATTGGAATATTGAAGGCATCGCAGAAACGAACGAAGCGTGCACCCTTACGAGAAGCATTGCAGTCAAGCACACCAGCAAACTTAGATGGCTGGTTGGCTACGATACCTACTGAACGTCCATTGAAGCGTGCGAAACCTACAATGATGTTCTGAGCAAAGTTAGGTTGCACCTCCAAAAACTCGCTATTATCAACTGTAGCTGCAATGACCTTATACATGTCGTATGCCTGATTTGGATTGTCTGGAATAATCTCATTGAGAGAATCCTCAAGACGGTCGATTGGGTCAGTGCATTCCACACGTGGAGTCTCCTCATGGTTGTTCTGTGGAATATAGGAGATGAGTTGCTGGATCATAGCCATTGCCTCTTCTTCTGTAGATGCGGTGAAATGAGTAACACCAGACTTGGTTGAGTGAACTGACGCACCACCGAGGCTTTCCTGATCAACATCCTCACCTGTGACAGTCTTGACCACTGCAGGACCTGTGAGGAACATGAAAGATGTGTTTTCCATCATGAGCGTGAAGTCGGTGAGGGCTGGTGAATACACTGCACCACCTGCACATGGACCGAAGATACCTGAAATCTGTGGAACAACACCTGATGCCATGATGTTGCGCTGGAAGATTTCAGCATAACCAGCCAGGGCATTGATACCTTCCTGGATACGTGCACCACCTGAGTCATTGATGCCGATGACTGGAGCACCTACCTTCATTGCCATATCCATAATCTTGCAGATTTTCTGTGACATGGTCTCAGAGAGTGAACCTGCATTGACTGTGAAATCTTGAGCGAAGATGAAGACGAGACGTCCACCAATTGTACCAGAACCTGTTACCACACCATCACCAAGATACTGTTTCTTCTCCATGCCGAAGTTGGTGCAACGGTGGAGTTTGAACATGTCATACTCTTCAAAACTGCCCTCGTCAAGGAGCATGGCAATACGTTCACGGGCTGTAAACTTGCCTTTAGCGTGTTGCTTGTCGATAGCCTTCTCGCCACCGCCAAGACGCGCTTTCTGTCGGAGTTCTATCAACTCCTGTATTCTTTCTGTTTGCTTTGACATAAAATATTTATGATTATGAAGAGTGGTGTACGATGTGACTGTACTTCTGAAAAAGAAGACTGTGCATCGTGCACCACTTATAGTTTACATCATTTGTTCTGTGGCTCGCAAAGTTCTGTGAGGACACCTGCCGTGGTCTTTGGATGCAGGAAGCCAATTAACATCTGTTCTGCACCTGGACGTGGGGTCTTGTCGATAAGACGCATGCCCTTGCCTTCAGCCTCTACGAGTGCCTCTGCCACGCCATCTTCTACGGCAAATGCCACATGGTGAACGCCTTTGCCACCCTTCTCAAGCCATTTTGCCACTGCAGACTCTGGTGATGTAGGTTCGAGAAGTTCAATCTTTACTTCACCTACCTTGAGGAAAGCAGTCTTTACCTTTTGGTCTTCTACTTCCTCCACAGCATAGCACTTGAGCCCAAGCACATTTTCAAAATAAGGAAGCACTGCATCAATGCTCTCCACACCTATTCCTAGGTGATCAATTCTTGAAATTTTCATAATTGATGAATTTTGTTGGTTATTCTTTTATAATATGACTAGCAATAATGGTGACAAAGCTTGTTGCGGCTGTCACTACAAGTTACAAATATACGGCTTTTTGGCGAGTCATAGGGCACGCCTCACCGAAAAAAGGCATCTACAGAGCTAAATATTGATGTTTCCCTTGAAATAGGTCTCAATTTCGGAAGTCAATAAAGCATAATCGCGGTCATAATCCTTGATGATAAGACCATGTTCGAGCAGAGTGATGCGCGAACAAATATCTAATGTGTGTGTAAGGTTGTGGGAGGAAACAATGATGGTTGCTCCATGCTCCTTACTGTAAGTGTCGAGCAAGTATTTCATGGCCAACTGTGAACTCGGATCAAGGAAGTTGAAAGGTTCGTCGAGAATGAGGAGCATGGGATAATGAAGCATTGCTCCAATAATGCCTACCTTCTGTTTGTTGCCCATGGAAAGATTGCGAATGAGAGTTTTCTGACCAAGAATCTCACCATTCATAAAACTGTCAAACTGAAGGAGTCTGTCGTTGAGAATCTCATCTGTAAGCCCAGATATTTTAGCCAAGAAACGGAAATACTCCTCTGGAGTGAGATAGTCAATGAGGAAACCTGCATCTACAAATGCACCTGTGAAGGATTTCCATGATTCACTCTTGGAGGTGTCACAAGAAACAGGAATACCATCCACTACTCCATCTACGGTCACACAGCCTGTGTCGGCATGTAGAAGATCGAGGATAATACGGAAAAGTGTTGTTTTGCCTGCACCATTGTTACCTACGAGTCCTACAACTTCGCCACTATGAATGGAATAACGGTTGATGTCAAGCGCTTTCTTCTCTCCAAATGATTTGGTTAAGTTTTCTATTGTTACATTCATCTGATCATCTTGAATTTCTGAAGCCTTCCATATTGGAATATCTACGTTTCATAAATCTCTTATATATTTGGCGAAGCCACAGGGGATGTGTGACTGTTCCTATAACTCCTATAACTATCATGGCGAGAGCAGCCACGTGTTCGTCAAAACACTGGATAAGGGCATACATGACAAGCATGGGGAAGAAGAGGGCTGCTGCCGATACAAGCATTTGCATCTTCGTATCACGACCACTTCGGGTGATCTTCTCATTGAGGTGAATAGTGGTGTCATTGTAGGCTGCAAGCTGAAAAAGGAATGGAAACACTGCTCCAGAGGTGAAGAATAGGCACCCAAAGGCTGTTGCAAGAGTAATTTTTCCCTCTGATACAGGAAGTAAGGAGAAAGCAAAGGGAATGAGCAACATGAAACACTGAAAGTAATACTTTGCCCTGAAAAGGGACAGGACTGTCTCTTTACGTACCATGAGACCATCAATATAGTTGCCTTCAGCACACATAATAGTGGTGAGGGTCATCACACCAAGACATGTGAAGCAGTACACACATACAAATACTCGCATGAAGACCATGTCATCGTAGATGCCTGTGAAGGAGAAGAGTCCACAAAGCAAGAGCATGCAGAGAGAACCCGTAATGAATTGTTTGCGCATTACAAGATTACGCCACACCGACTTGAGTTCAAGCTTGAGATATTCTCCAATCAAACCAAACCTGTCGAGAAAGACCATATTGTGGGTCTTGAAGAGTTTGATCATTTCCGTCTTGGCTATCTCCGCATATATAGTACCTTTCTGCATGTGATAATTGACGATGTAGAGAGGAACACCCACAGCAAAGACGATGACGAAACTCATAGGATTCCATCTACAAAAGCCTCGCATAAGGCGCATAGAACCTATGAAAGCCCACTGATGATCCATGTCATAAAAGAACCCAAAGAAAACAAAGAGGGCTGTGAGAACAAATGGGCAAAGCAGGAAAAGGAAGTTGCGATTGATGAGAGTGCGCCACAGGAGATACCAGTAGCTATTGAGCACATACATGAGCCACCATCCAAGAATGAAGCCAACCAATCCCCAAATGCCAAAGTATTGCGGAATAGCCCGAATGCCGAATGGAATAAAGAAAAAGAACCAGAAAAGATTATAAGGTTGGAAGCCCATACGAACCAGAAAGGTATGGAGCAAGAACTTGGTGGGGATGGGCAAAAGTTTATATTGCTTGATATTTTGTGCAGGTGTTTCCTGCATACCAAAACGTGAGATGAAGTCGAAAGAGAGAAAACCGACCATACAACCGTCAATCCAATCAAATGCTTCATAAGAGGTATTGTCAAACCAAGAAAAGGCAGAGATGCCCAGCATGATGAGATATGCAGCCCAAAAGGCGATGAAGAAGTATCCCAAAATCTTCATTGCCTTATTTTTCTCAAACATGGGATGACGACGTGTCTGAAGGCGTTGATTGTGAGAAATCTGTTTATAGAACAACCGTATCTTGCTCAACTCCATATCTCTATTTCATTATTGCCTACTTATCTCAAATCGACAATCTCCACATCTGGATAGTTCTTCTGATTGAACTGGAAGGTGGAAGATGTATATTTCTGATTCTTTGCGAAAGAAGTACAACGAATAGTAGTGGTACTTCCCTTCTGAGGCGTCATTATGATGAGCGAGGGTATGTGGTTCGACTTATTGATGTGGACTGTCACCGTTTTGTAAAGTGCATCCTTCTTACCTGTGAGCAGCACTTCATAGTTCTTGCCTGTACTCTTACCCATCCTCGCTGTATAACCATTCTTATAAAAAGAGAGAAAGGAATAAGGATTCATCTTGGCTACCGCATCAGCAGAGGGAGTGGTGACATTGACCTCTTCATTAGCCTTGACATAAGTCCACATGGTTTTGCCATCGAACCAGATGATGCTTCCACCTGTGTTGATTACAAACTTTTGCCTCTGTAACCTGATGTAGCCAGAAGAAGAACTTCCTTCTGCCTGAAAGGAAAAGCCTATTTTGACATTTCCTGCAGACTTAAGGGTTGCAGCAGCTTTGTCTAATATGGTAGTTGCATTTTGCGCTTGAAGGGTTATAGCTGCTATCAAAGCCATCAAAACGAGTGTTATCTTTTTCATCATATAGAGTCTAATTTAATTATGTATCAGTTATGAACTTCTTGACATGAGTATTCATCACAAATCTTCCAACAAAGAGGAATGACGTATAACTATCCATTAGAGAAATGACATGGCAAAAAGTTTAATGAGATAAGAATCCTTAACAATAGTGGTGTATTTAAGTTATATACAATATGACCAACCCTTTATAGTGTGTTGAGCAGACCTTCAAGCGTGAGAGGATCTTTGATGAGCACTTCGCGTGGCTTACTGCCCATCTGAGGTCCTACAACTCCCATCTTTTCCAACTGATCCATAATCTTACCAGCACGATTGTATCCAATGGAATAGTTGCGCTGTATCATAGAAGTTGATCCACTCTGGTTATTAACCACAAACTTAGCAACATCACCAAACATGGGATCGAGATGACCTTTGTCCACACCACACATACCACCTCCCGCATCAGAATCCGCATCAGATACCTCTGGCAAATACATTGGATGCAGATAGGACTGCTGAGTGGCAATGTAATGGCAGATGTCGTTCACTTCTGGAGTATCGACAAATGCACACTGCACACGCACTGGTTCAGCTCCTGCCAGATAGAGCATATCACCCTTACCTATAAGCTGATTAGCTCCAGAACGATCCAGAATCACACGTGAGTCCATCATAGAACTTACCTTAAATGCAATGCGTGTAGGGAAATTGGCCTTGATAGCACCGCTGATGATGCTGGCTTGTGGACGCTGAGTGGCAATAATCATGTGGATTCCCACTGCACGTGCCAACTGAGCAATACGACAGATAGGAAGTTCAACCTCCTTGCCTGCAGTCATGATGAGATCTCCAAACTCATCGACAATCACCACGATGTATGGCATGAATTCATGACCATTCTCTGGATTCAAACGACGATTCTTGAACATCTCGTTATATTCTTTGATGTTTCTCGCATGCGCTTTCTTCAGCATGTCATAACGAGTGTCCATTAATACACAAAGTGAGTTCAAAGTCTTCACCACTTTCTGCACATCAGTGATGATGCAATCTTCTTCTTCCTCAAGACGGGCCAAGAAATGGTTCTCTATCGGACTATACACACTAAACTCCACCTTCTTTGGATCGACCATCACAACCTTAAGTTCAGATGGATGTTTCTTGTAGAGGAGAGAGGTGACAATAGCGTTGAGACCCACAGACTTTCCCTGGCCAGTAGCACCAGCCACAAGGAGGTGTGGAGCTTTCGCCAAATCAAACATGAACACTTCATTGCTGATGGTCTTACCTATTGCACAAGGAAGTTCCATCTTGCTCTCCTGATAAACACGGCTATTAATCACGCTCTCCATGGAGACAATGCACTTCTTCTTGTTTGGTACTTCAATACCAATTGTTCCTTTACCTGGTATAGGAGCAATGATACGAATTCCTTCTGCCGCAAGGGAGAGGGCTATATCGTCTTCAAGATTACGAATCTTATTGATACGTGTTCCTTCTGCAGGAACGATCTCATAGAGTGTGATGGTAGGACCTACTGTGGCCTTGATACTTGAAATCTCCACTCCAAACTGTTTCAACACATGAATGATGCGATCTTTGTTGGCGTTCTGCTCACTCATGTCGATCTTGGGCACAGAGTCCTCCGTCTTGTCGAGAAGATTGATAGTTGGGTATTTATAATGTTCAAGATCAAGTTTTGGGTCGTATGGAGTATTGATGTCACCACGCTCTATCTCTCCACTACCCTTTTCTGTCTGCCTTACCTCCACATTCATATCTTGTCCTGCACTGATTTGAACACCAGTCATCTCTCTTAGATTGATGTTGAGTACATCACCATCCACTGATGACCCGTCATCGTTATCATCTATCTCATCATCGGTACTTCCTATATCACCATGGCCTATTTCACCAAAATTCACCACATTGGTTGCCTCTTCATCCTCATTCTCTGTTGCATGGTCTATCATATCGTCAGTAAAGGCATCTTTATCATTGATAGCCTCCATATCTACTTCGTCGTCTTCCATATCCTCATCATCCATTTCTTCATCATCGTCGTTATCATCTCTATTAACAAAACGTTTGAGCCTTTCAGGATTCATCTTATTAATAAAATTCATCCTAAAAGCGTTTCGAATAATCTCTATGGTTTTGGCACTGAGATAAATAAGATAAAGAATCGCATAAATAGCTAAAGCCGCAAATAAGCCTGGCATACCAACCAAAGCGATAAGATGATTCACCACATTAATACCATGATTACCACCAAGTTTCACGAAAGAGCCCTCGAAGTATGGGAAAAGGTTGCCAAAAGCCGCCAAGAAAACACTCACCCACAACATGAGGAGAGTGAACAGGATAAACTTACGCACCAAAGTGAACTTAAAGATGCGCATCAATCTCAAACCGAGAATGACAAGATATGGAGGAATGATGAATGAAGCCAAGCCAAACAGGTCATTGAGGAAGAAGAATGCAGCAATAGCACCCCAAGAGCCACAGACATTCTTGTAGCGAAGTGTTTTATTGAATGGGTCAGCGCACTTGTCGAGCAAACTATAATCTGTCTCACCCGTGAAGAGATAAGAAACGAATGCCGCCAGAAGAAAAAAGGCAACAATGACAATACACAGACCTACACAGAATGAGAAAGTCTCCCATTTGCCAAAGCCCGCAAAGAAATCGCTTGCCGACAATTTTTCCTTTTGTGCGGCTGCATACTTATTTTTCTTGTTTTTTTTTGATTTACTCTTTTGAGTTTTCATTCGTCACATCAAATGAATGATCAATTAGAAAGTTTTGCAAAGGTAATATTTAATATGTATAAAAACAAATAAAAATATTGATTTTTTCACATTTGAAACTCACGAACCTATTTCTCTTCACTTTTGGAATCAGTATGAGATACTACTATTTTCTCCAAAGCCCTTAAAGATTTGCCTCTATTCAATTTGAAATAAGTCTCACGCAGACCTTCCAACCAGAGTTCCTGACGGTTTTCGTCAAATTTACGAGCATGCTCATAAGCCTCGCATGACTTCAAATAAAGTTCATTAATCTCTGCCTTTCTTTTAGCATAAGTAGGGTCAGAAAGTGAAAGGTTGAATAGAGCATACGCCTGATGTGCGTCATGGAGATAGATGTCACCTATAGCAGAATGGGCTTCAGCGTCATCAGCTTGAATTTCCACACATTTCTGAAAAGAAACAAGTGCCCTGGCATAGTCATTCATGAGCAACTGCTCTTTACCTGCCATATACCAATAGTCACGTTTCTCTGGATAAAGTTCTGTCATTCGCAACACTTTCTCAAGAGCACGGTCATATTGCTGAAGATCATTATAATGTTTGGTCAAGGTCGCAAAGAAATACTCGGTCTCTGGATAAGACTCAAAACCTTGTTCAAGAAGCCAGACCATCTGGGTGGTATCTTTCTGCTCAGAGGCAGACTTTGCTCCTATCTCAATCAACTGAGGACGAAGTGATGAATCCTTAAGACTTTCAATTAAGTATGTATTAACACCTTGATAGTTACTTGAACCGTATGCACTCAACACAGAGAGTACGGACACTTCAGTCCTATCATCAGGATCTTGGATAATGGTTATATCTTTTGAACCCAGAAAAACATCACTTTCCTTCGTCTTTATATACATGTCGAAAAAACGAAATGCCTGAGCATAGTTTTTCTTCTTGTAATGAAACTTACCTGCACTAAGCATGTTGTTGCGATAAGGCAAGAGTGTCAATCCTATCCCCTTACGGAATTTGGGTGAAGCGTTCTTACCTTCCTTCAACTTATGGTTCAAAGAAATGCGTTCCACGCTATCACACTGTTCTCCCGTCACATAGAGCTCATATATATAATTGAAGAAACTTACGGTATCAGGTCTTTGATTGAGGTATATCTTTCTGTTCTCCGCACCAATCAATTCATTCACAGCATCCATCTTGTAGCGATAAATCTGCGGATCAGCAGCTGCTTCAGGATGATTCTGAATGGCATCAGCAACAACTTTACGCGCCTGCACAAAGTTTTTATCCTTCATGCTGGTACGATAAGATTTCACCACACTGCTCCGTTTGTAAGATGGTTTCTCATCACCCTTTTGTGGTAAATGGAACAGTGGTATTAAAAGGAAAAACAATAATATGAATTGGGTCAAAATATGATACCTTATATAATAAAAGAAGGAATGGCCCATCCAACGAAGGACAGGCCAAACCCTATCATTTAATTAGTTAAACCACTTTACATAACAGAAGTCCTGACGGTGTGGCAGATCCTCATTCTTTGGGAACATGCGATATGCCACCTTGAAACTTCCAGCCGTAGGAATCATGTGAGTACCCTCAAATGTGTAAAGGTTACCCTCACGCTTAACCACCTGAAGAGGTTCTACTTGACTGACATGCTCACGACCGTCCTCGTCCTTATATACTGTGACGAGTTCCACACCAATAGCATCGTCAAGTCCTTGTTCATCCAAAACATAGCGAACGGTGTACTTCCGACCAGAGAGAACGTCTCCCTTGAGCATATCCTCTTCCTTCTCACAAGAAACCACGTTGATGTTGCCCCAACGAGAAGCCACAAGTTCTTTCCATGCTGCAATCTCCTTTGCTTTCTTGAAGTTGTCGGCAAAGAGTACTTTGCGACGCTCTGCCAATGGGCTATAGAACTTTGTAAAATAATCATCAAGCTGACGCTTCATCGTGTAGTGAGGAGCAATCTGAGCGATTGAGTTCTTTACAGTCTGAATCCAGCCCTCAGAGTAGCCCTTGGAATTGCGAGCATAGTAGAGTGGAAGGATGTCATTCTCAAGAAGAGAATAGATAGTAGCAGCATCAAGTTGATCCTGCTGTTCCTGATTCTGGAATGTACGCTTCTCTGTAAGCGCCCATCCTGCACCTTCACGATAGCCTTCAAGCCACCAGCCATCAAGTACAGATAGATTGACAACACCATTCATAAGTGCCTTCTCTCCTGATGTACCTGAAGCCTCAAGCGGACGAGTTGGGGTATTCATCCAAATATCCACGCCCGTCACAAGACGGCGAGCCAACTTCATGTCATAGTTCTCAAGGAAGATAATTTTACCCAAAAACTCTGGACGACGACTTATCTCATATATCTTCTTAATCAGACCTTGACCTGCACCATCTGCAGGGTGAGCCTTGCCAGCAAAGAGGAACTGTACTGGATAGTTAGGATTATTGACAATCTTGGCCAATCGATCAAGATCGGAGAAGAGCAGATGCGCACGCTTGTAGGTTGCAAAACGACGAGCAAAACCAATTGTCAGTGCATTTGGATTGATCTTCTCAACGATAGAAACTATACGTGAAGGATCGCCCTGATGCTTCAGCCAATCCTCCTTAAACGCCTTCTTAATATACTCGATGAGTTTAGCCTTGAGAGCCAAACGAGTATTCCATATTTCCTGATCTGGCACATTATAGATGGCTTCCCATATCTTCTCATTTGACTGATCCTCAAGGAAAGACTTGGCAAAGTTCTTAGCATATACAGCCTTCCACTCAGATGCAGTCCATGTTGGCATGTGAACACCATTGGTCACATAGCCCACGTTATCCAACTCCTCGGGGAAGTACCCCTTCCAAATACCATTAAACATGTCCTTAGAAACCTTACCGTGAAGCCAGCTTACGCCATTCACCCAAGAACAAGTGTTGCAAGCAAAGGTGGACATACAGAAACGTTCACCCTTGTCTTCTGGATTTACACGACCCATTCCTACAAATTCATCCCAACTGATGCCAAGTTTCTCTGGATAAGCACCCATGTACTTGCCGAAGAGAGACTCGTTAAAATAGTCGTGTCCTGCAGGTACAGGAGTGTGGACTGTATAAAGAGATGAGGTACGAACAACCTCAAGAGCCTGATTGAACGACAAACCGCTCTCCACATATTCCACAAGACGCTGAACATTTGCCAAGGCAGCATGACCCTCGTTGCAGTGATAGATATCTTTCTTGATGCCAAGCTTGTTGAGAAGCAACATACCACCAATACCGAGGAGAATCTCCTGCTTCAAACGGTTCTCCCAGTCACCACCATAGAGAGCGTGAGTGATAGAACGGTCATATTCAGAGTTCATGTTGTTATCTGTATCAAGGAGATAAAGCTTTACACGACCCACATTCACGCGCCAAACGAGTGCATGAACAGTGTAGTTATTGTAAGGAACATCCACTATCACCTGATTTCCTTCAGCATCAAGTTCACGTTCAATAGGAAGAGTTGGGAACACCTGAGCCTCGTAGTTCGCTACCTGCTGACCCTCCATTGAGAGGGTCTGAGTAAAATAACCATAGCGATAAAGAAAACCAACAGCACAGAAATCTATGTTAGAATCTGAAGCCTCTTTTACATAGTCGCCAGCAAGAATTCCCAGACCACCAGAATAAATCTTCAGCACATGGTTGAGACCATACTCCATACAGAGATATGCCACAGAAGGACGCTTCCTGTCTGGCTCAACATCCATATATGTGCGGAAATCCTTATATATTGCGTTAATACGATCGATAATATTCTTGTCTGAGGCAATCTCCTTCATTTTATCGTGATTCATGCTGCCAAGAAACAGCACAGGATTCTGCTGTGTTTCGTGCCAAAGCTTAGCATCCATATCATTAAAGATATGACTAACTTCGTTATTCCATGACCACCAAAGGTTATGTGCTATCTCGTCCAGAGGTTTGAGCGCATCTGGCACAGAAGAGCGCACACTAATCTCGCGCCAATTTGGCACATTAGCATTACTTGCTTGAATTCTCATAGTTTTATTAATCTGCATTATATAATAATTAGTTCATTCTCTCATCACGTTTTGACAATGCCTTTTGATAAGCCTCATAATAATAGCGAATAAAGTGCTTCCAAAGGGCTTTCTCTGCCAACTTTTCAGCATTCTTGCGAGCAGCACTCACCTGTTTCTTGTCAAATTTGGTGAACTGAAGAATTGTGTCGCGAATGCCATCGCTAACCTCATCAAAATTGTAGTCTGAACGATGTATGGTTTTCACACCATCTATTATTTCACTATCCCCACCCTTCAGGCTATTAGCCCACAGTCCAAAACCTGCAAGGTCGGTGGTGATACAAGGCACATGAAAGGCCACAGATTCTGCTGGCGTGTAGCCCCAAGGCTCATAATAGGAAGGAAAGACTGTCAAGTCATTTCCAATAAGCAAATCATAGTAGTGCTTATTGAAAATTCCGTCATTGCCATCCAGATAACATGGAACAAAAATCATCTTCACCTTATCTTCCGGCAGGTTGCGAATGCCAAGCCAACTCATCTGTCCAAGCACCTTATCACTTTCCTGCTCGTGAAGCACATGCGTGATGCGTGGATCGCCAACAGGCGTATCGGATGGACAATCACTTTTCAAGGCCTCTTTCAAATCCTCACGTGCCTCCTTCATCCAAGCAGGAACCATTACAAATGCCAAAATATTCTTTTCCAGACGGTTATCCCAACGAAGACGGTTCAGAGCATCAACAAACACATTGATACCTTTATTTTGATATTCATAGCGTCCGCCTGTGCTCACAATGAGGGTATCATCATCAAGATTTGAACCCATCAAAGTGTTAGCCACATTCAAGAGGATTTCGCGCGCCTCTTTTCTGGCCTTATTGAAACGTACAGCCTTTGGCACAAAATCATTTTCAAAACCATTCATCAGAATCTCGTCAGCAGGCTTATTGAGTAGATGAGCACATTCCTTACCAGTGATTTCGCTCACTGTGGTGAAGCAATCTACATTCCAAGCAGCCTGTTTTTCCACGGAATGCTTTGCTTCCACATTCAGTTCTTGAGCCATCTGATCCCCATTATAGGCATAGAGATAGTCATAGAGAGGTTTGTTGTTGGCTGCAATGGAACGACCGATAGTCGTAGCATGAGTGGTAAAGATTGTTGCCACCTCTGGCACAAAATGCTTCAAGTAAAGTGCAGCCAAACAAGTTTGCCATTCATGAGCCTGAAAAACCACATTGTCATCTTGAGTCAGTTCAAAGAAACGATAGAAACTCTCCACCACCTTACCTGCACTCCAAGAAAACATAAGGCTCTCATCATAATCACCGTATGAATGGAGTGAATTCACCCTGAACTGTTCCCATGCCCAACCAAAGATTTCATTTCTTTGTTCAAAGAAAGGTTTGAAGTCCACCAAAATTGCGATGGGCTCACCTGGCACCGCCCAGCGTCCCACACGAAACCTCAAGCCTTCTTTTTCACAGGCACTCTTGCGCCATTTGGCCAATAGTGTCTTACTTTCTTTGAAAAGAGGATTCTTACTTCCTTCCCAAAAATCAGGACCGACAAAGAACACCTTGTCATGAAGTTTTTCTTGCAGAGTTTTTGCTCTGGTGGACAAGACTGTGTATATGCCACCAACCTTATTGCAGACCTCCCAACTTGACTCAAATATATATTGTGGTTCTCGTGTCTTTTTAGCCATAATTACCAAGAAAAAAGTTTTTCCTTAAAATAAAACTGATTGCAAAGTTACTCATTTATTTCTATTTATGAAATTTTCAGAAGAAAAATAACGACTTATAAACGCGGAAAGAAGTGCTTAATACAAATCATCGTCCAAATCGTCATTTCAACATGACACATCAATGTACGAACCTTCATAAGTTCATCAAAATGAACATGTAGCATCGGGGTATGCAAATTCTTTTCCGAGGCATAAACATGTATTTTCTCCCCTTCTCACTTTCAAAGATCAAAACAGGATTAGTAGAATCTTCAAACCCACATCAAATCTCAAATCATCTTCAAAAACTCCTCCTCTGAAACAATTGACACACCAAGACTTTGAGCCTTTTCAAGTTTAGAAGGTCCCATGTTTTCACCTGCAAGAATGAATGAGGTCTTCTTCGAGATACTGCCCACATTTTTTCCCCCATTCTGCTCTATGATAGCTTTATACTCGTCTCGCGAGTGCTTTTGGAAGACACCCGAAATCACGATACTTTTTCCTGATAGTCTATCCGTCTGGTTGGATTTTTGCTCTTCAGAAACACTCATCTGCAAACCATGAGCAGTCAATTTACCGATGATTTCAACATTTTTATCATCTTGGAAGAACTTAACAACCGACTCTGCAATGACTTGCCCCACACCATCCACCTCCATCAAATCGAGAACTGTGGCATGGCGGAGCGCATCCATAGATTGAAAGTGCCGAGCAATCAATTTGGCTGTTGTCTCTCCAACAAAACGAATGCCAATGGCAAAAACCACACGTTCAAATGGAACATTCAAACTGGATTTCACACCCTCTACCACTTTTTGGGCAGACTTCACCCGATTCTTATTCGTGCCACAAATATCCGATACTGTCAAGGTGTATAAATCAGAGATGTCATGAATCAACCCTCTTTGATAGTAATCATCAATCGTCTCTGCTCCCAAACTATCTATATTCATGGCTTTTCGAGAAATGAAATGCTCTATTCGCCCCTTGATTTGAGGAGGACAAGAACTGTCATTAGGACAATAATGGGCGGCTTCTCCCTCATAACGCACAAGATTTGCGCCACATTCGGGACAGGTCTTGATGAACTCTACCTTCTGCATGTCAGGTGTACGCTGATTTTTATCCACACCTACCACTTTGGGAATGATTTCACCGCCTTTCTCCACATATACCATATCTCCGATGTGCAGGTCGAGGTCGTTCATCACATCAGCGTTATGGAGCGAAGCCCTTTTTACCACGGTTCCAGCCAACTGGACAGGATCCATATTTGCCACAGGCGTAACAGCACCTGTCCGCCCCACCTGATAAGTCACTTCATTCAGTCGAGTGCAGGCTCTTTCTGCCTTAAACTTATAGGCTATGGCCCATCGAGGGCTCTTAGACGTATAGCCCAAATGACGTTGCTGGCGAAAGGAATTCACCTTCAGCACAATTCCGTCTGTAGCCACAGGAAGATTCTTGCGTTCCTTGTCCCAATAGTCGATAAAATCGAGGACTTCATCAATCGTCCTGCATTTCCTCATGCCCTGGGAAATCTTAAAGCCCCAACTGGCAGCCTCTTGCAAATTCTCATATTGATAGCCGTCTGCCTGAAATTCATCACCCAGCAAATAATAGAGATAAGCATCCAATCCACGCTGAGCCACCACTTTGGAATTTTGAGATTTCAAAGTTCCACTGGCTGCATTTCTGGGATTAGCGAAAAGAGGCTCTTCCCGTCTGGCACGTTCTTCATTTAGCTTTTCAAAAGAAGTCCACGGCATCAGAATCTCACCTCTAATTTCAAATTCACGAGGATACCCACTACCCTCACGAAGTTTTAGCGGAATAGATCGTATGGTGCGGACATTGGCTGTCACATCATCTCCCTTCACACCATCCCCACGAGTCACGGCCTGAACAAGTTCACCGTCTATGTAAGTGAGGGAAATGCTCAGTCCGTCATATTTCATTTCTGCACAAATCTCAAAGTCCTCACCCTCAAGTCCTTCTTTCACACGATTATAGAAGTCTCTGACTTCCTGTTCGTTGTAGGTATTGGACAATGAAAGCATGGGGTACTTATGAGCAACAGTTTTGAAAGACTGATTCAAGTCACTGCCCACTCGCTGTGTGGGAGAATTGGAATCAGCAAATTGCGGATAAAACATCTCCAAATCTTGCAGTCTATACATCATTTGGTCGAAGTCAAAATCCGAAATGGTAGGCTGATTCAACACATAATAATTGTAATTATGCTGTTCAAGCTCTTTCCTGAGCTGCTCTATTTCCTCTCTGGGTGTCATCATCTTATTTTTTTATTGATCTGTATGGAAACTTGACAAAGTTAGTGAAAATGAATGAAAGGAAGGAATAAAATCTAAAAAAAATTCGTTTACCCATGAAAAGAAAAAAGCACTTGCTCCTTTTCAGAAGAACAAGTGCCCATCGACAGGTTATTTAAGTTTTAGATTAGATGCTCATTTTTATATGAGAGGCATACCAGCCTCTGCACATTCCTTACGCATTTCATCAGGCCAAATAGATGCCTGGATTTCACCCACATGAGCCTTGTGAAGAAGAACCATGCACAAGCGGCTCTGACCTATTCCACCTCCAACAGATAGTGGAATCTCATCATTTATTAACTTTTTATGGAAGAACAAGTTGAGTCTATCCATCTTGTTTTCCAATTCAAGTTGTCGGAGCAAGGTTTCTTTATCAACCCTGATACCCATAGAACTCAATTCTATGCTGCGTTGCAACACAGGATACCAAATCAGGATGTCTCCATTCAGTCCCTTGTAGCCATCTTCATTTGGAGTGCTCCAATCGTCATAGTCGGGAGCGCGCCCGTCATGCTTCTCACCGTTTGAGAGTTTACCTCCAATACCCATGAGAAAGACTGCGCCATATTTTTCGCAAATAGCATCCTCACGCTCTTTGGGAGTCTTGTCTGGATACATCTGCAACAATTCCTCTGCATGAATGAAATGAATCTCCTCTGGAAGATACGGCTTGATCTGTGGATACAGCTCACACACAAGATATTCAGTCCTCAGCACTGCTGCGTATATATCTTTCACTATCTTTTTCAAGAAGGTCAGATTGCGATCTTCATTAGTGATGGTACGGCACCAGTCCCACTGATCTACATAGAGAGAGTGTGTATTGTCAAGTTCCTCATCCCCTCTAATTGCATTCATGTCGGTATAGAGTCCGTATCCTGCGGGAATGTTATATTCTGCCAGCATCATGCGCTTCCATTTGGCAAGCGAATGAACCACCTCTGCCACCTGTTCCCCCATATCCATGATAGGGAAACTCACAGGGCGCTCCACCCCATTCAAATCATCGTTAATTCCCAATCCCCTCAATACAAAGAGAGGAGCGGTCACACGGCGAAGGCGAAGAGCGGTAGAAAGGTTGGCCTGAAAGAAATCCTTAATCTGCTTAATGCCCAATTCTGTCTGTATAGGGTCAAGAAGTTGCTTATACCCCTCAACCTTTATCACTTTGCTCATATAGTTTTTTTGTATTTCAAACACGTTGACGACTTCTAACAATTTTGTCAAAAACGATGCAAAGTTACAATTTTATTTTCAAAACAAAAACAAAAAAAAGAAAAAATAATTGCAAAGTGTAAGAAAAACATATCAAAATCCTTACACTAAAGCATGAAAACCACACAAATGTTTAATAATATGACACCATAAAATCTCAATCCAAGCATTCATGTCGTGTCAGAATCCCCTCTTCATCAACACAAGTTCGGCTGTTCAAGCCTCTGGGGATATAAAAATATTTTCCAAGGAAGAAAGATGAAAATTCACCCCTTCTCACCACGAACACTTATCGAAGGCGTATCGAAGGCATATCGAAGGCATATCGAAGCCTCGCAGAAGAATATTAGAGCCATTTTTCAACAGATGTTTTTCCAAGAAAGAAGTACAGAATCACGGATATTTTTTGCCAACGAAGATGTTTTGCCATAGAAAGAACTTTTTATTTTCCCGCTCTTTTTAGCATTATCCACGTTGGCCGCATGCCTATTCAACACATCCCGTCAGGTTTTTCGCACTTTTCAGAATGTTTCACATTTTAAATAATAGAATTGTTAAAGATTTTTCGTAACTTTGCAACCGTTTTTGAAGTATTAAAAAAGAAGATAAAAAGATTAACAGACGAATATCACGAATGAAGGATTTCAAATTTGACGAAATAATTGACGAAGGACCAGTGGAAAGCAAGATCAGCTTTATCACCAGCATTGATAATATGGCAAAAGAAAATCTCGAACATGACATCATCCCCGAGAGTCTTATTGCCGTTCTGCCATTGAGGGGCATCATGTTATTTCCAAATACAATGATGCCTGTTTCTGTGGGCAGAGCCTCATCACTGAAGTTGTTGAAAGATGCCCAGAAGCAGAACTCTATCATCTCTGTGTTTAGCCAAGTGGATGACAATGTGGACGACCCAGACTACGATCAGGTTTATCACACAGGAGTGGTGGCGAAAGTGCAGAAAATCATCAATCTGCCCGACGGAACACGCACAGCCCTCCTCCAGGCCTATAACCGTGTGCGCCTCATTGATATGGACTCTAACGGTACATACAAGACAGGGCATGTGGAACTCTTCTCGGAGGTTGTGCCTGCCCGTGGCGACAGGGAGTTTGTGGCTGTGGTGGATGCTTGCCGCGAAACAGCCCTTAAGCTGATGCGACAAAACGAGATGTCTCTTGGCTCTGCCTTTGCGCTGAATAACATCACCGACCGAGAACTCATCATCAATTTCACTTGTGGCAATCTCAATATCAGTAACAGTGAACGCATCATGTTGCTTGAGCAGACCAATCTTTTTGACCGTGCTTATCGGCTCTTGGGAATCCTGCAAAGGGAGTACCAATACGTGTCGCTGAAGCAGGATCTACAGATGCGAACCCGTGAGGAACTGGACAGACAGCAGAAAGAATTTTTCCTTCGTCAGGAGATGGAGAGTATCCAAGAGCAACTGGGAGAAGGAGGTGTGGACGAAATAGAGCAGTTGCGTGCCGCTGGCATGAAAAAGAAATGGTCAGAAGCCACAGCCAAGGTGTTCAACGATGCTTTGAAAAAGATGTCACACATGAATAGCCACACACCTGACTATCAAGTGGAATACGCATATCTGCAGACTATGCTTGATTTGCCTTGGGGCGAATACACCAAGGACAATCTCAATCTCAACAATGCAGAACGTGTGCTGAACCGTGACCACTATGGAATGGAGAAGGTGAAAGAGCGCATCATAGAACATCTTGCCGTGCTGAAGATGAGAGGCAACTTCAAAAGCCCTATCCTCTGCCTTTACGGCCCTCCAGGAGTTGGCAAGACCTCTCTCGGAAAGAGCATTGCCAAAGCCATGAAGCGAAGTTATGTGCGCATGTCATTGGGAGGTCTGCACGATGAGGCTGAGATACGTGGACATCGCCGTACTTATATTGGTGCTATGGCAGGACAGATCATTAAGAACATCCGCAAGGCTGGCAGCAGCAATCCTGTGTTCATTCTTGACGAGATTGACAAGGTAGCCCAAGCCTCCAATCAAGGCGACCCCTCATCTGCATTGCTTGAGGTGCTTGACCCAGAACAGAATAGCGCATTCCACGACAACTACCTCGACTGCGACTTCGACCTTTCCAAGGTGATGTTTATTGCCACAGCCAACAACATCTCAACCATACCAGCACCTTTGCTCGACCGTATGGAACTCATTGAGGTGAGTGGTTATCTGACAGAGGAGAAGGTTGAAATAGCGAAGCGTCACCTTGTGCCAAAGGAACTTGACAATCTTGGCATGACTGATACAGGCGTGAAGATTTCCAAACCAGCCATTGAGAAGATCATCGAGGATTACACTCGTGAATCAGGTGTGCGTGAACTCGATAAGAAAATAAACAAATTGCTCCGTAAAGTAACCCTTAAATACGCTAAGGACGGCATACTTCCAAAGGGTGAACTCAAGGTGTCAGACATTAAGGAATATCTTGGAAATGAGCCTTACAGCCGTGACAAATATCAAGGCAATGACTACTATGGTGTGGTCACAGGACTGGCATGGACCAGTGTGGGCGGAGAGATTCTCTTCATTGAGACTTCCATTGATAATGGTAAGGGTGGAAAACTGGGTTTGACAGGCAATCTGGGAGATGTGATGAAAGAGTCAGCCACCATCGCACTTCAGTATCTTAAAGAACATTGCGATATTCTTGGGGTGCAATACGACTTCTTCGAGAATCACAACATTCATATTCATGTGCCAGAAGGTGCCACCCCTAAAGATGGTCCATCTGCAGGCATTACAATCGCCACATCTTTGGCAAGCGCCATCACAAAGCGCAAAGTGCGCAAAAACTTAGCCATGACAGGCGAAATCACATTGCGTGGCAAGGTGCTTCCTGTTGGCGGCATTAAAGAAAAAATCCTAGCAGCCAAGCGTGCAGGCATAACCGACATTCTCATTTGCCACAAAAACCAAAAGGACATTGAGGATATTCCTGCAAAATATGTGAAGGGCGTTACCTTCCACTATGTGGAGAACGTTAAAGACGTGTTGGATTTTGCCTTATTGTAGAAATAGGCTCGCATTTGAAAAGAACAATCCACGCTTTATTGAAAGATTTTCGATATTATCATGACATTTGAACTACAACATACAGACTCGAAAACCAATGCACGTGCTGGACTCATCCACACCGACCATGGTGACATTCAGACACCAATCTTTATGCCTGTGGGCACTCAGGCTTCAGTCAAAGCCGTGCATCTTCATGAGTTGAAGGAAGACATCAAGGCACAGATCATCCTTGGCAACACCTACCATCTCTATTTGCGCCCAGGTCTTGAGATACTTGAGGCGGCTGGCGGTCTTCACAAATTCAACGGTTTTGACCGTCCGATGCTTACTGACAGCGGAGGTTTTCAAGTATTTTCCTTGGCTGGTATCCGCAAAATCAAGGAGGAAGGTGTGGAGTTCCGCAGTCATATAGATGGCAGCAAACACTTCTTCACACCCGAGAAGGTGATGGACATTGAGCGTTCCATTGGTGCAGACATTGTCATGGCATTTGATGAATGCCCTCCAGGCACCAGCGACTATGAGTATTCCAAGAAGTCGTTAGCTCTCACTGAGCGATGGCTCGACCGTTGCATCAAGCATTTCAATGAGACCGAACCCAAATACGGTTACTCACAAAGCCTTTTTCCTATCGTGCAAGGTTGCACTTACAAGGAATTGAGAATTCGTGCGGCAGAGAATGTAGCCAGCAAGGGGGCTGACGGCAATGCCATTGGCGGTTTGGCTGTTGGCGAACCTACAGATGTAATGTATGAGATGATAGAGGTGGTCAATGGCATTTTGCCGACCGACAAGCCTCGCTATCTGATGGGCGTGGGCACACCTATCAACCTGCTTGAGGGTATAGAAAGAGGAGTGGACATGTTTGACTGTGTTATGCCTACACGTAATGGTCGTAACGCACAAATCTTCACTAAACATGGCATCATCAACCTTCGCAACAAGAGATGGGACTTTGACTTCTCCCCACTCGATCCTGATGGCACATCCTATGTGGATACTGCTTACACAAAAGCGTATGTTCATCATCTCTTCAAGGCTCAAGAATTATTGGCTATGCAGATAGCATCCATCCATAATTTAGCCTTCTATCTCTGGCTCGTTGGTGAAGCGCGCCAACATATAGTATCTGGTGACTTCTGTATATGGAAAGCCAAGATGGTTGAGGAACTCGGCAGGAGAATTAATTAGTGTGTTGGGGGTTCTGCCTTTGTTTGAAATCGACCTCTCGCTAAACAGCAGGTATAGCCCCTTCTAAAAAACACTCAGGGAAAAGAGAATATACATTATATATTATAAGGAAAAAAGATTCGACACATTGGTCATACTTGAAGATGAAAATGGGAAGCTTGTTCCATGCGGAAGCGAGGAAGACATCAAGGCTTATCTAACATACAAATCGGAACAAAGGAAAAGATCCAAACACCGTTCTCTCCAATCGAGATCGGCTCATCGGCCGTCTGCCTTCAGGTGGCTGGCAGACCATTTACCCTTATCTCGACTTGACAGATACATCATCGGCAAGTTTTTGGGCACATATTTCTTCTCCATCATCCTTATCATCAGTATTGCTGTCGTATTTGATTTCAATGAGAACATCGATAAGTTTTTGCAACACGATGCACCGATGAGTGAGATCATGTTCGACTACTATCTAAACTTCATTCCATACTATTCCAATCTTTTCAGCCAGTTATTCGTTTTCATTGCTGTCATCTTCTTCACCACCAAACTGGCTGAAAACTCTGAGATTATTGCCATGCTTTCCACAGGCACAAGCTTTGCTCGCATCTGTCGTCCATATATGATTTCAGCGGCTATCATTGCCCTGCTCAACTTTGGATTAGGATCGTATGTCATTCCTCAAGGAAATGTCAAACGTGTAAAATTTGAGAATAAATACAAGAACCGTGGTGATCAGAGCAGCAGTGCTAACGTACAGCTTGAAGTGGATAGTGGCGTGATTGCCTACTTTGGTCGCTATGAGGAAAGTCTCAAGATGGGCTTTGACTTCACGCTTGATAAATTTGAAGATAAAAAATTGGTCAAGCATCTTCAAGCCATGACTATTCAATACGATACCCTATCTTATGAACCCAATCATTGGATTATCACGGGTTATCAGACTCGTGACCTTCAGGGTATGCGAGAAATTATCACAGAAGGCAACAAACTTGATACAGTCATTGCCATACAACCTCAAGACCTCATGGCATCCCGAGATATGGAAATGACACTCACCACCCCCGAACTTAGTCGATATATTGACAGGCAAAAAGCTCGTGGGTTTGCCAAAATCCAACAGTTCGAGGTGGAATACTATAAACGAGGAGCAACCTCTTTTGCCACCTTCATCCTCACCTTGATAGGTGTGTCCATCTCTGCGCGGAAGCGTAAAAATGGCATGGGTATTTCTTTAGGAATTGGACTGGCTCTTATCCTCACCTATATCATGTTCCAGACGGTCACTTCATCTATGGCAACTAATGCCAGATTTCCTGCGGTCATTGCAGTGTGGATTCCCAATTTTGTGTTTGCACTCGTTGCACTCTACTATTACAAGAAAGCACCAAGATAATCAAGCTAAACCAATCATTTATATATTCCATAAAATAGAAAAGAAAGGAGAAATCTCTAATTCTTGATAACATTAAAAAAATTACAACGTGTATTTCGACGAACTAAACATATCAGATGAGTTACTGGACGCACTTGATGCAATGAATTTCGAAGTGTGTTCACCCATTCAGGAAAAAGCCATTCCTGAAATTATTAATGGTCATGACCTGATGGGTATTGCACAAACTGGCACAGGAAAGACTGCAGCATATCTGCTTCCTGTGTTAGATGCGCTAAGCCATGGCAATTACCCACAAGATGCCGTAAACTGTATCATCATGGCTCCAACTCGTGAGTTGGCTCAGCAGATAGACCAGCAGGTAGAAGGTTTTGGATATTATCTTGATGGTGTGTCATCTGTAGCCGTCTATGGCGGAAATGACGGCGCACGTTTTGAGCAGGAGCGCCGTGGTCTTGAACTTGGTGCTTCAATCATCATCGCCACCCCAGGACGACTCATCAGCCACCTCAATGGAGGGCATATTGATCTTAAGAAGACATCATTCTTCATCTTGGACGAAGCAGACCGCATGCTCGACATGGGTTTTTACGATGACATCATGAAGATAGCAAGCTATCTGTCTGAAGACCGCCAAACCATCATGTTCTCTGCAACTATGCCAGCCAATATCCAAAAGCTTGCGAGCAATATTCTTCGCAATCCCGTAGAAGTGAAGATTGCAGTGTCCAAACCTGCTGAAAAGATAAAGCAGCAAGCCTATGTGTGCTATGATGGCATGAAAGATCGCATTGTGGAGAAAGTGCTTAGCGCTGATTCTCTCGATCGTGTCATTCTCTTTGCATCCTCAAAGATGAAGGTGAAGGAACTCAACATCACCCTCAAGCGCAAGGGATTCAATGTAGGGGCAATGCATAGTGATCTTGTGCAACGCGAACGCGAAGATGTCATGCTTGCCTTTAAGAACCGACGCATCAATATCCTCATTGCAACCGACATCGTGAGCCGAGGCATAGACATTGACGATATTCAGATGGTCATCAACTACGATGTACCACGTGATCCTGAAGACTATGTGCACCGAATTGGCCGTACTGCTCGTGCAAATAGAGAAGGACAAGCCGTCACTCTTGTCACACCTAAGGGTTGGAATGACCTGCTTAAAATTGAAAGACTCATAGAGAAGGAAATTCCTAAGCCAGATCTTCCAGAAGGCTGCGGAGAGAAGCCCACTATTAGTAAATCATCTGCCTCAAAACGTACACCAGGCAGACACGGAGGCAAGGGACGCCACAACAAGCGTGGTAAAAGTCATCATGACAAGCCTCAGAAGCCCTCTTCAAACAGTAAGCAATCTAAGGTCAATACATAGCACAAATGGGGTGTTTTAACTTTTTTAACTACCATAAAGAATAGAATATTTTGAAGAACCCCACAAAAGACTTAATTTTGCATTCAAATAAACATTACTATCATAGTATCAGTAAAATGAATAAAATAACACTTGCCCTCGTTTCAACAGTATTTGCAATCACTTCATTTGCTCAGAACGGCATCAACACTCCCTACTCTCGCTATGGTTTCGGCATTCAGTCTGAACGTGCCATGGGATTTAACAAAGGTATGGGAGGCGTTGCACAAGGATTCCGAAATGGAAAAGAAATCAATACTGCTAACCCTGCATCCTTTTCTTCTGTTGATTCGCTCACTGCACTCTTCGACCTTGGCATCTCTTTGCAGAACAGCAACCACAAAATGGGCAGTCTCCAACAAAATGTGCGCAACAGCAGTTTTGACTATTTTGCGTTCCAGTTTCGTGCCTTCCGTCGTGTAGGTATGACACTTGGCATTATGCCTATCACAAATATTAAATATTCATTCGCTTCCTCCGAAGAAAAACTTCAGGGAACAGAGAATGTCACATCCTCCTATAGTTTTAGTGGCGATGGTGGTCTTCGTGAAGTATTCTTTGGCACAGGATGGCAAATCTTCCGTCCTATTTCCATAGGTTTTAACGCCCGCTACATCTGGGGCGATTACACCCACAATGCAAAGATGTCTCTCAGTGAAAGCAGTGCATTCAATCTCTCTCGCATCTACACTGGTGAGGTCAGTGCCTTCAGTTGGCAAGCAGGTCTGCAATACATTCAACCTCTCAACTCAAAAGATCGCATTGTGATTGGCGCAACCTACACCTATGGCAACAAAGCAGGAGGTGACGCAACCCGCACTACTCAGACCCTCAACTCCACAACTGTAGAAGAAGCCACTATTGATACCATCAAGAATGCCTTCCAGCTTCCACATGCCATCGCAGCAGGTTTCACCTACTATCACTCCAACAAACTTCGCATTGGAGCGGACTTTGAACTTGAGAAATGGTCTGATGTACGCTTCCCTAACAACCAGACAGGCATGTCATCAAGTGCCATCTCTGGTGTTTACACCTCTACCAAAGGTCAGCTTAATGACCGCACAAAGATTGCAGTAGGTCTTGACTACACACCAGATTCCGAATCTTTCAAACTCACTAAGCGCATGACTTACAAGGTTGGTGGATACTACTCCAAATCTTATGCACAGGCAGACCCCACAGGTCGTGTGACCGACAAGCCTACAGAGTTTGGTGTTTCGGCAGGTGTCACCATCCCTATCAGAAACACTCACAATTGGCGTGGTGTTCCCAAACTCAATTTTGCTGTGCAGTGGACTCATACCAATATTCCATACTTCAACTCAACCACACTACGCCAGAGCACACTCTCGGAAAACTATCTTCGTTTCTGCGTGGGCTTGACATTCAACGAACGATGGTTCCAGAAGTGGAAAGCACAGTAACAGCATTCATGCCCAAGGGTAAAAAGGGAATCTAATATAGCATTTCCCCTATCACAAATAAGGGAAAAACCCTCTCTCACCCATCTACCGATGCTTTATCTTTGCATTGACAATAAAATAAAAACAATACAAAATACACAAACAATTATGAAGAAGATTCTATTCGTTTGCTCACTCGCCATCATGGCACTATCTGTGTCCGCACAGAACCTCAGTGGCACTACTGTCAATGACCGTATAGGTCACGGTACAGACTCTATCGAAGTGCTTAAAGCACTCTCCATTTATCAAGAAGCATACAAGCGTCAAGCATACGAAGAGGCTCTTGAACCTTGGGAAGAGGCTTTCAACAAAGCCCCACTTGCCATGGTGCGTATCTATACTGATGGAGCATGGATGCTTGAACAGCTGATTCAGAAATCCTCTGACCAAGCAAAGAAGCAAGAGTATTTTGACAAACTCATGAAGATTTATGACCAGCGTCTCGAAAACCTTGATGCACTTAATTCTTTCGCAACTCCTAAAACCACATCTACCAAGGGCAACATCCTCTGCCGTAAGGCTTATGATTATTACTACTTCTGCCCAACTGTAGATAACAATGTGGCATACAAGATGTTCAAAGAAGGCATCAACGACATGGGACCTAACACTGAAGGCTTTGTGCTCTATGGCTTTATCGAATGCTCATACAACCGCTTCCTCCAGAACAAGACCAACAACGACATTCGTCAAGACTTCATCCAAGACTATATGGAGACAAATGACATCTGTGAACGTTTGCTTGATCAAGCAAAGGAATTCGCTGCAGACTCTATCGTAGGTGACCCTACTTCAGAAGACTCCACTAAGTGGGAGACACAGATCATTCTCTCTCCTGAAGCTCAGAAGATTGTGGACAGTTACCAGCCTGTTCAGTACAAAGCAAATGAACTCTTCGTCTCTTCTGGTGCTGCTGACTGCGACGCTCTTGAGAGAATCTATAGCGCACAGGTAGAGGCAAACAAGACCAATCTTCAGTACCTCAACTCTGTACTTGCCATCCTCTCCAACTTTGAGTGTGACAAATCCAACATCTACTATGTAGCAGCCGACTATGCTTATCAGATCAACAAGACTCCAGAAGCGGCCATTGCCAAGGCTTCCAAACTTCTTAAAGGAGATGATGTGAATGGTGCCATCCAATACTTCGAGGAGGCTATCAGCCTGGAAAGCAATTCGGCAAAGAAGGCAAAATACTCCTATGCAGTAGCAGCCTTGTTATACCGTCAAGGCAAACTTGCTCAGTGTCGTGCATACTGCAAGAAGACACTCCAATATAACCCATCCAATGGTGGCGCATATCTCCTGCAGGCAAGCTGCATTGCTCGTTCAGCCACAGGCGACAACCTCACTCGCAGTTACTACTACTGTCTCGCAGTTGATTACTGCAACCGTGCCAAGACTGTCGATCCCTCTTCTGCTGTAAAGGCAAACCGTGCGGCAGAAAACTACGCTGCTCACTTCTATCCAAAGTCAGAAGCATTCTTCCAAGGCATCAAGGCTGGTCAGAAAGTTAGCGTGGCTGGTGAGACTACAATTCTCCGTCTTCGCAACTGATAAACACCATTCAAGTTTGAAAAGATCAATCACACATATCAGCATCATTGCAGCAGTCATCATGACTGCTGCAATGATATTGTTTCCTGCTTGTAACCATGAGAAAGAAAAGACAGGACCAGACATTGGTGTGCGTGACTCCCTACCCATCCTCAAAAGCATAGGCGTGAGCACCCTCATCAGCGACTCTGGTGTCATTCGCTACAAAATGATTGCCGAGGAGTGGTTTATCTACGACAAGAAGTCACCCCAGTATTGGTCTTTCGAGAAAGGTTTGTTCATAGAACGTTTCAACGAATCCTATCAGGTGGATGCCTTTATCTCTTGCGATACAGCCTACTACTACAACGAACAGGAACTATGGGAACTGCGAGGGCGTGTATTTGTCAAGAATCTCAAGAAAGAGACCTTTCGCACCTCGCTTCTCTTCTGGGATCAGAGAGCACATCGCATCTACTCACCCGCATTCATGTCAATTGATGGAGACACCCGTCAGCTCTCTGGCTATAACTTCAGCAGTAATGAGCAGATGACCGACTACATCATCCACTCATCTGCAGGATTATTTCCGCTCTCCGACCACAATGCCACACCTGTGCCCGACCCCAACATCATGGCAGCACAAGCAGATTCAACCGACCAACAATAAGCTCCTACGATTCCTCCGAATCATGGAGCTTTTTCTATGATGACATTCCATTTCCATCCCTCTACCATTCCGAACATCTATCAAACACCAAAATAACACCCTTCATCATAACATCATGCGTAAGCCATCTATGATGCTGTACCAATATATAAGAAGAGAATGTGAATGATGCCAGTCCTTCATTCACAAATCTTTATATCTTCTTCAAACATAATGATTTATGCATACCATAGAGCACCATGCCTGTGAGATCAAAAACGCATGCATGGTTCATGGGTCATCGCACCATTGTTCATTGACCATCGAAGCATTGTTCGTTGGCACTTGAACAATGGTGCGTTTGCCATTGAACCATTGTGCATTGGAACATGAAAAGCACCTTGAGGCATGCGAGATGGAAAATGGCTGGACTCCCCTACTATTTCATCCTCACACACACCTGCTTCTATTGACCCGTCCTAATCATTAAAGACAGGGTGTGGTAAAACCCCTCTTTTTTATAAAGAACAGGAATATTTTATTGATTTTCGGTAAATTTTTCTTGTTTTATTTGGCACAAATATAAGAAATACTTACATTTGCATCGAATTATCAACTAACATCAAACATTATTCATCAATGAAAAAGAAGTTCAACATCTATTGCGGTCTGCTGATTGCAGCCATCGTGTTTGGAATAGGAGTAGATATGGCTCAGACGGGCTATATGGCATTCAGGGGCGCACAAGCAGGTTGGGAACAGGCTAGTAGAGAAAAAAATGGAGAATGCAAGTCTAAGATTAGTCAAACCATAGACATTAACGACCTGAATGCAGTAGAGATGTTTCCCAAAAACATCATGCAACTGGACAAATGTGATAGTATCATAAATAAAAAGACAGGAGAGAAAATGCCAGTCATGATGACGCAAGCGATTGTGTTCACAAAAGAAAGACCTCCATTGGCAAATCCAAACAAGTTTACCAGTTGGTTTATGCTGGGGCTTATTATTGCTTTCTGGGTTGTATTCATCAAGCTTGTCAAGGGTGTGAACAAGGGAGAGATCTTTGAGAAGAAGACCGAGAAGTATTTGTCCTGGGGTGGCTGGCTCTGCCTGGCAATATATATGTTGGGCTGGGTGGAAAGAGTCTGGACGTATTACAACAATGTGCAGATGTTTGAGTTTGAGAATTATGACACCATCCTCTATGAAGGCCCAGATTCAGCCATGCTCTATGCTGCATTTGGCATGTTGCTGGTGGGACAGATCTTTAAGATTGGCCGTCAGATGAAGGAAGAACAGGAATTGACAGTTTAATAACAGGGCTTCGGATATGATAGTAGTTAATTTAGATGTGATGATGGCACGCAGAAAGATGTCATCGGGCGAACTTGCCGAGAAAATAGGTATTACACAGGCAAATCTCTCAGTGCTGAAGACAGGCAAGGCAAAGGCTGTGCGCTTCTCCACTCTGGAAATGATCTGCAAGGCCTTGGACTGCCAGCCGGGAGACATTCTTGAGTATCGTGATGAAGAAGAATCCTCCAACTAACGTGTCTAAGAAAAGATTAAGAACGTAAAACTGATAGAGTAAAATGAAAAAGTATTTGTACCCATTTTTGATTGTGGTTGCCATTATGGTCATTCAAGCAATGGCTGGTGTGGCTATCTTTTTGTTTGCCTTCATCAAGAACCCGCATCTATTAAACAACCCAGAGGCGATACAAGACGTGAGCAACGTCATGACTATAGATTCTCTTGCATGGGCAGTGATTTTATGTGACATTCTGGTGGTTGTTCTGATAGCCTTGATGAAGATGGTGAACTGGAAGACTGTGTATAACTTCATCCAAGTGGAATGGAAATGGAGCTTAGTTGCCATCTTAGGTGCTGTGTCTGTCACATTCTTTTTGGACTATATGAATGAAGTGATGGGATTGCCTAATTTGATGGAAAACCAATTCATCGATTTATCCAACAATTTTGTCGGTATTCTGGGCATTGCAGTGTTAGGCCCCATCTGTGAAGAGTTGATTTTCAGAGAAGCATTCATGGGCTACATGTTGAGAAATGGGGGTGAGAAGTGGCTGGCAATCATCCTGTCGGCTGTATTGTTTGGTGTCATACACATGAACCCTGCCCAGATTCTATTTGCATCTGCAATTGGTCTCATCTATGGCCTCATCTACTACAAGACAGGCAATGTGGTGGTGACAAGTATCCTGCACATACTGAATAATAGTTTCTCCGTTGTCATGATGCTTATTTATGGTGAAAAGACAAAGGAAATGACACTCACCTCTGAAGTAGGCACTGCTGGTGCCATCATTCTGGCTACAATAGGTCTGGCAGTTTGCATCCTGTGTCTAAAATTCTTCTGGAAGAATGCCAAGACTTACCCTTACGAACAGGATTATCCTGAAAAGGTGGAAGTGGCAGAAGTAACTATTGAAAAAGAATAAAGAAAAACCAAAATAACTCAATTATGAAACAATTTTTGAAATATGTGAGTGCCACAGTAGTAGGTGTCTTTGTGGTGGGAATCATCCTCACAATCCTATCCATATTAGGTTTGGCTGGCATAGCAGCCATGAACACACCCATGACTGCAGTAAGCAAGAATAGTGTGCTGGTCATCCAACTGAAAGGCTCTATCTCAGAGCGCAGTGAGGACAATCCTTTTGCAGAATTGCTGGGCAATGCAGCTCTCACCAATCAAGGTCTGGACGATATAATAAATGCCATCAAACGTGCCAAAAGCGAGAAGAACGTGAAGGGCATATATCTGGAGGCTGGAACTTTTGCTGGAGCAATGCCTGCCACGCTGGAGGCTGTCCGCAAGGAGTTGGAAGGCTTCAAGAAGAGTGGCAAGTTTATTGTGGCATACGGTGACACCTACACACAGGGTGCATACTACCTCTGCTCTGTGGCTGACTCTGTGATTGTGAACCCTCAAGGCATGATCAACTGGACAGGTCTAAGCAGCACAGTGACTTACTACAAAGACCTGTTGCAGAAGGTGGGCGTGGACATGCAGGTGGTGAAGGTGGGCACTTACAAGAGTGCTGTAGAACCTTTCCTTCTGAGCGAGATGAGTGATGCCAACCGTGAACAGATTGAAACATACGAGCATGAGATATGGACCGAGATGCTGAAGGCTGTGAGCAAGAGCCGTGGCGTGAGTGAAGCCAAACTGAATGAGGTGGCTGACTCTATGGCACTCTTCATGACTGCAGATCAGTATAAGAAGATGAAGTTAGTGGATAAGATTGCCTATAGCGATGCTGTGCGCCCTACCATTGCCAGCATGATGAAACTTGACAACCCTGATGACTACAACACGGTGAGCGTGACGGATCTTGCAGGCATGTCAGAAAGTGAGCCAAAGGGTATCAGTGGCAAACAAATTGCTGTGTATTATGCTGTAGGAGACATTGTGGAGGAAGCCGCAACCACAGGATTTAACTCTGAATCACAAATCGTTGGCAAGACTGTGAGTGAAGACTTGCAGAAATTGGCCGACGATGACAAGGTGGCTGCCGTAGTGCTCCGTGTGAACTCGGGTGGCGGTTCTGCCTACGCCAGCGAACAGATTTGGCATCAGGTGATGAACATCAAGACCAATAAGCCCATTGTGGTGAGCATGGGCGACATGGCGGCTTCGGGTGGCTACTATATCAGTTGTGCGGCTGACTATATCTTTGCAGAACCCACAACCATCACTGGCTCTATCGGCATCTTTGGCATGTTCCCTAATGCAAGCGAACTCTTGAATAACAAGTTGGGTGTACACTTCAGCACCGTGAAGACAAATGCTTTCAGCGACTTTGGCGACTTCTCTCGTCCCTTCACAGAACAAGAGTACACAATAGCTCAGCAGTATGTGAATAGAGGCTACGAACTCTTCACAAAGCGTTGTGCTGACGGAAGAAAGATGAAGCAAGACAGCATCAAGGCTATTGGAGAAGGTCGTGTGTGGACAGGCGTACATGCAAAGAAGATAGGTCTTGTGGACGAACTTGGCGGTTTGGAGAAAGCAATTGAAAAGGCAAGGATTATGGCAAAGGCAGAGGATGCCTCTGTGGTGAACTATCCTGACAAGAAAGATTTCCTTACAAGCTTGATGGAAGAGATGACAGGTGACAGTTATGCCGACAAGAAAATCAAAGAGAATCTGGGGGACTACTACTTCATTGTGGACAACATGAAGAGAGTAAAGCAGAAGACAGGTGTGCAGGTAAGCCTGCCCTATGCGCTCAGATTTAACTTGTAATACAACATGTATTTGAAGAAAGAGATAGTACATCCCATGCTATATACCATTCCACTTGATTGAGGTGGATTTCAAATAAGAGAGAAGTAACCTCATGTTATATGCTCCGAAAGTTTTTTGTCTAACTTTCGGGGCATTTCATTCGTCCGAAACCCCACGACAAACTTTCTCTCCCCATGCTTCTGCAATCCTTCGATAGGAGTATCGGATAATTCCAGCACCTTTTTCTTAAGTGTCATAAAGGGATGCAGGGAGAGATGGAGGCTGATACAGGAACAAACGCAAGCATTCCATGCCAACAGTGACATTGTGAATCTCATGAAATGTGAATTTATCTCTATGCTATATCCATGAGAGGGGAATCTGACACTTGGCGAGAGGCATCACGCTCTGTCTTATACCGAATTGGCGTAGTTGTTCTTCTTCTGAATTTCTCGAACTTGCATTATATTCATTTCCGAGGAAGAATGACAAGGCGATTCCAATGGGCTTACCATCTCAGTACGAGCCTTTTGGAAAAGAAAATCTAAGATAAATGCGGCATCAATCGTATTCTGAAAAATAATTGAATTCATGCACATTTATACCGTTGGAGAGTTTTTCGTTTGTATCAAATTAGAGTCAAAAGAGTCTTATTTAAGAATAAAGGAAGAGGAAAACCAAGTTTTTTTTTGAAAAAAGTAAATTTTGCAAAGTCAAGTTTGCACTTTACAGATAAATAATGTATATTTGCATGAAAATTTGTCACGAGTGCATTTATTGCATCATGAGTGGCATCCACGAATGAAATTCTAACAAACAAAAAACTTATGGAATCTTTTTTCCGTACACATGCTTATTTGGTAGAGCATTTGAAAGCGCCTGTACGACGTGATTTGATGGATGAAATCAACTGGAAAGACCGAATGATTGGCATCAAAGGTGCTCGTGGCGTGGGTAAAACAACATTCCTGTTGCAGTACGCCAAAGAGCATTTCTCACCGTACGACCATTCGTGTTTGTACATCAACACTAACAACTTTTACGTCCAAAACATCGGCATCTCTGAGTTTGCCGGCGAGTTCTATCATTCAGGAGGCAAGGTGTTGCTTATCGACCAAGTGTATAAGCAACCAGACTGGAGCATGCAATTGCGCGAGTGCTACGACCGCTATCCTGGACTGAAAATCATCTTTACAGGCTCACCAGTGATGCGTCTGAAAGATGAAAACCCCGAACTGAACGGGATTGTGAAATCCTACAATTTGCGTGGCTTCTCGTTCCGTGAGTTCTTGAATCTCTCCACAGGACATCAATTCAAGTCTTACACGCTGGACGAAATCATCAGTAATCACAAGCAGATTGCCACAGCGATCTTTGAGGAGGTGAATCCTCACGACTATTTCCAGGCATACCTGCATCATGGGTTCTATCCATTCTTTCTGGACAAGGCCAACTATAGCGAGAACCTCTTGAAGAACATGAACATGATGATAGAGGTGGACATTCTCCTCGTCAAGCAGATTGAACTTAAATATCTTGCAAAAATCAAGCAACTCTTCTATATGCTCACTACAAGCGGAAGCAGCGTTCCAAACGTGAGTCAGTTGGCTCAGGAATTGGGAATGAGCCGCGCCACAGTGATGCACTACATCAAATATCTGGAGGAGGCAAGGCTGGTGAACATGATCTACGGCAAGGGCGACGAGTTCCCCAAAAAGCCTGCACGCGTGTTGCTCCACAACTCCAACCTGATGTTTAGTTTCTATCCTCGCTGCTTTGACGAACATGATGTGCTGGAGACCTTCTTCTGCAACACCCTCTGGAAAGACCACAAGGTGAACAAGCACGGCAACCTGTGCTCTTTCCTGGTGGATGAGAAGACAGAGTTCAAGATTGCAGAACACAGCACAAAACTGAAGAGTAAGGCAAAGGCACTCTACGCCGTGAACAAGTGTAATGTGGGCGAGGACAATCAAATTCCTCTTTGGCTGTTCGGTTTCCTTTATTAAATGATTCCAATTTATCTTCATCGCTACAAGGAAAGGGAGCAGACCGTTTAGACAAGTAAACAAACAACGACAAGAAAAAGTATATTGTTTTCGGGAACGAAAAATGCCTCACAGAGTTGTGTGGCACTCAAGCAGTACACGATTACATATTTATATATTCATTCATTTTATGGGTAAAGAAAAGAAATTTATCACATGCGATGGCAACACCGCTGCAGCACATGTTGCTTACATGTTCTCAGAGGTTGCAGCCATCTACCCAATCACTCCATCGTCTCCTATGGCTGAGCACGTGGATGAGTGGGCTGTAGCAGGTCGCAAGAATCTCTTCGGCGACACTGTTCTCGTTCAGGAAATGCAGTCTGAGGCTGGTGCGGCTGGTGCTGTTCACGGCTCTCTTCAGGCTGGTGCTCTTACCACAACTTTCACAGCATCTCAGGGTCTTCTTTTGATGATTCCTAACATGTATAAGATTGCAGGCGAGTTGCTTCCTTCTGTATTCCACGTATCTGCACGTACCATAGCCAGCCACTCACTTTGTATCTTCGGTGACCACGGAGATGTGATGGCTTGTCGCCAGACTGGTTTCGCCATGCTTTGCGAAGGCAGTGTGCAGGAGGTGATGGACCTCTCTGCTGTTGCACACTTGGCAGCACTTGACACTCGTGTGCCATTCATCAACTTCTTTGACGGTTTCCGCACCTCTCACGAGTATCATAAGATTGAGGAGATTGACATGGAAGACCTCCGTCCGCTTGTGCCAATGGACAAGGTTGCCGAGTTCCGCAGCCGCGCACTCTCTCCAGAGCACCCTGAGGCTAAGGGTATGGCTGAGAACCCTGAGACATTCTTCGCTCACCGTGAGTCTTGCAATCCTTACTATGATGAGGTGCCAGCAGTGGTTGAGAAATACATGGCAGAGATTTCCAAGATTACAGGTCGTGAGTACAAGCCATTTACATACTATGGAGCAGAGGACGCTACTGAGGTGATCATCCTCATGGGTTCTGCCACAGAAGCTGCTCGCGAGGCGATTGACCACGCCAATGCCGATGGCAAGAAGTATGGTATGGTGAGCGTTCACTTGTACCGTCCATTCTCTGTAGAGCGTCTGCTCGCTGCTGTTCCTAAGTCAGTGAAGCGCATCGCTGTGCTTGACCGCACAAAGGAGCCTGGTGCAAATGGTGAACCTCTCTACCTCGACGTAAAGGATGCTTTCTATGGTCAGGAGAATGCCCCTGTGATTGTGGGCGGTCGTTATGGCCTCGGTTCTGCCGACGTGACTCCAACCATGATTCTCACTGTTTACAAGAACCTCGAACTTCCAGAGCCAAAGAACCACTTTACTTTGGGTATTGTGGATGATGTCACTTTCCGTTCTCTCCCATTGGAAGAGGAAATGGCCCTCGGTGGCGAAGGCATCTTCGAGTCTAAGTTCTTCGGTTTGGGAGCTGATGGTACAGTAGGTGCTAACAAGAACTCAGTGAAGATTATTGGTGACAACACCAACAAGTATTGCCAGGCTTACTTCTCTTATGACTCTAAGAAGTCAGGTGGTTTCACTTGCTCTCACCTCCGTTTCGGCGACACACCTATCCGTTCTACTTATCAGATTAAGACTCCTAACTTCGTGGCATGCCACGTGCAGGCTTACCTCCGCATGTATGACGTGCTTCGTGGTCTTCGTCAGAACGGTCAGTTCCTCCTCAACACAATCTTTGAGGGCGAGGAACTCGTGAACTTCCTTCCAAACAACGTGAAGAAGTATTTTGCAGAGAAGAACATCACAGTTTACTATATCAACGCTACCAAGATTGCTCAGGAAATTGGTCTTGGCAACCGTACCAACACGATTCTCCAGTCTGCATTCTTCCGCATCACAGAGGTGATTCCTGTGGAACTTGCTGTAGAGCAGATGAAGAAGGCTATCGTGAAATCTTACGGTAAGAAGGGCGAAGACATTGTGAACATGAACTACGCTGCCGTGGATCGTGGTGGTGAATACAAGAAACTCGACGTGGATCCAGCATGGAAGGATCTCCCATCTGATCCCGAAGAGGCTAACGACGACCCTGAATTCATCAACAATCTCGTTCGTCCTATCAACGCACAGAACGGTGACCTTCTCCCTGTATCTGCTTACAAGGGCTATGAAGACGGTATGTGGGAACAGGGCACATCTGCTTATGAGAAGCGTGGTGTGGCTGCCTTCGTTCCAACTTGGGACAGCGAGAACTGTATTCAGTGTAACAAATGTGCATTCGTATGTCCTCACGCATGTATTCGTCCATTCGTTATGGATGATGCTGAGGCAGCGGGCATCGAGGCTGACAAACTCGACATGGTTGCTCCACCAGCATTTAAGGGCATGAAGTTCCGCATACAGGTGAGCGTCATGGACTGCTTGGGATGTGGCAACTGCGCTGATGTGTGTCCTGGCAAGAAGGGCAACAAGTCTCTCAAGATGGTTCCACTTCAGCAAGAACTTGATGAGGCACAGAACTGGGAATACTGCATGAAGAACGTGAAATCTAAGCAGGATCTCATCGATTATAAGGCCAACCCACGTGTAAGTCAGTTTGCCACCCCACTCTTCGAGTTCTCTGGCGCATGTTCAGGTTGTGGTGAAACTCCATACGTGAAACTCATCACTCAGCTCTTCGGCGACCGTGAGATGGTGGCTAACGCTACAGGTTGCTCTTCTATCTACTCTGGTTCTATTCCATCCACTCCATACACAAAGAACGAAAAGGGTCAAGGTCCTGCATGGTCTAACTCACTCTTCGAGGACTTCTGCGAATATGGTCTGGGTATGGCTATTGCCAACAAGAAGATGAGAAGCCGTATTGTGGCAATGCTCAACGAACTCCTTGCAAAGGAAGACACTCCTGCAGAGTTTAAGGCAGCAGCAGAAGAATGGATTGCTGGCAAGGAAAATGCAGACGCTTCTAAGGCAGCAGCAGCGAAACTCGCTCCTGCTATTGAGGCTGGCCGCAACGCTGGTTGCCCTATCTGCAAGCAACTTTCCGAACTCTCTCACTATCTCGTGAAGAGAAGCCAGTGGATTATTGGTGGTGACGGCGCATCTTATGATATTGGTTACGGAGGTCTCGACCACGCTCTCGCTTCTGGCGAGGACATCAACATCTTCGTGCTCGATACAGAAGTTTATTCTAATACTGGTGGTCAGTCTTCCAAGGCTACTCCAATCGGTGCTATTGCTCAGTTTGCAGCAGGTGGTAAGCGCATCACCAAGAAAGACCTCGGTCTCATGCAATCCACTTATGGCTACGTGTATGTGGCTCAGGTGGCTATGGGTGCTGACAACGCTCAATGCTTGAAGGCCATCAGAGAGGCAGAGGCTTATCCTGGCCCATCTCTCGTGATTGCTTACGCTCCATGTATCAACCACGGCATTAAGGCTAAGGGTGCAATGGGCAAGAGCCAGGCAGAGGAAGCAAAGGCTGTCGAGTGTGGATACTGGCACTTGTGGCGTTTCGACCCACGTCTTGCAGAGCAGGGCAAGAACCCATTCCAGCTTGATTCTAAAGCCCCTAACTGGGACAACTTCCAAGACTTCCTCGATGGTGAGGTTCGTTACCTCTCTCTCAAGAAGGTAAGTCCAACAGAGGCTCAGGAACTCTTCGACGCAGCCAAGAAGGCAGCACAGCATCGCTATGCTACTTATGTGCGCATGAGCAAGATGGATTATTCTGTTGAATAAACACATCCATCTTCATAAAAGACTTGATAGAGGCAACCATAGTCCATGTGACCATGGTTGCTTTTTTGTTTGTATAATTGGAAAGTAGAGAAAAAATATGTACCTTTGTGGACGATTTACATAACAAGAAAAAACCTATCAATGAGACAAGTATTTATTTTACTAACAATGGTGGCAAGCCTCTCCATGAGTGCCCAGACCCCAACCTCTACACAACTGAAATCATGGACTGCCGACAATGGCAATGGCACGTTCACCAATCCACTCTTCTACGACGAGTTTTCAGACCCCGACATCATACGTGTGGGCGACGACTATTATTTGGCTGGCACAACCATGCACACAGTGCCTGGATTGGTCATTCTCCACTCCAAGGATCTTGTGAACTGGGAGAATGTGAGCTATTGCTTCGACCGCTTTGACTTTGAAGACGACGCATTTTCGCTCAAGAATCAACAAGAGGTATATGGGCAAGGCATCTGGGCCCCTTGCATCAGATATGCCAACGACCAGTTCTATGTGTTCTCCAATGTGAATGGAAAAGGTCTCCAGTGCTATACCAGCAAGAAGATCGAAGGACCATGGAAACATCACAACATGAAAGGAAGAATCTATGACCTTGGTGTCCACTTCGACGATGATGGCAAGATATATGCCATTCATGGCTATGGAGAGGTTAAATGCACAGAACTGAACCCCGACATGAGCGGTCCTATTGAAGGCACAGAACGCGTGATCATTCCAGAGGGAAATGGTGTGGGCGAAGGGCATCACATGTATAAAATTGATGGCATGTATTACCTCATCTCCACCGATTACAAGCCTAATGGACGCACCCTCTGTTCTCGTTCCAACAGCATTTGGGGACCATACGAAACACGAGTGATCTCGGCTGATGAAACCTATGGCTATCATGCAGCAAGACTCACCCAAGTGCAGGGGCGCATTGTGCCTAACGGGACAACGTTTGAGTTGGGACCTCTTGATGTGAATGCGACAGCCTGTACCAATGCACACCAAGGCGGTATTGTATCTACTCCTGATGGACAATGGTGGGCATTGATGATGCAGGACTTCCACTCCATTGGTCGCACAGTTTGCCTGATGCCTATGACATGGAAGGACGGTTGGCCCATGATTGGTTTTGAGGGCAACTTCGGCAGAGCCCCCCGCACTTGGTTCAAGCCCGACACACAGATGGGACAATATCCCGCTGGTGCTTCTGTTCCAGAGATGCGTGCCCCTTATGACCGCAATGAGAATTTTGACGGGAAGAAGTTGGGCCGTGTGTGGCAATGGAATCACAACCCAGAGGACAAGATGTGGGGACTGAAAGGAGGAAAGCTTCGCCTGAACACGATGCCTGCAGAGCAACTGATGTGGGCACGCAACACACTGACCCAACGTGTGATAGGACCTAACAGCATTGTGACTGTAGAACTCGATGTGAGAGGATTGAAAGATGGAGATGTGGCAGGACTGGGCAACATCAACGTGCCTTGCATGTGGTTGGGGATTGAGAAAGGTGCGATAGATGAAACGACAGGACAGAAGAGCAACTACAGACTGAGGCTCTACGAACAGCGCACTAACACCTATCTCACAGATCAACCCATCGACCTCCCCAATGGCAAGATTTGGCTACAATGCAGTGGTGAATTTGACAAAGACAAGATTTCCTACCTGTATAAAACAGAAGGCATGAGCCATTTTGAATATCTTGGAGAGATGCCATTATCTTATCAACTCATCACCTTCCAAGGCTCACGCCATGCTCTCTTTGCCTACAACACAAAGGGAAAGAATGGAGGCTATGCAGAGTTTGACAACTTCACCTGCCAGGAGACAAAGGCAGACCGCTCCAACAACATCCCCTATGGCAAGACCTTCCGCATGGTGAATCTTGCCACCAACAGACCAGCAGAGGCAACCGCACATGGCGTGCTCTACGACACCAACTACAACAACACATCCGAACAAACGCAGTTCCGCATCATTGACGAAGGTCACGGCATGGTCAAACTGCAATGTGTGGATGGCAGATACGTGATGGTGTCGGGCGAAGGACTGGCAGGTGATGTGCGCTTCACCCACAAGGCAGAAGAGGCAGAAGTATTCCTTTGGCAAGACTATCTGGATGGAGACTTCATGCTCTACTCACTGAGAAACCATCGCTACATAGGCAAGAGCCCCACAACGGGCAGTCCCTACTCAATGGAACTGCCTGGACCAGACCCGGCCAGAAAGAATGGCTCTGTATTGCATTGGGAAGACATAAATGAAGTGAAAGCCACATTCAAGAAATGATAGAAGACATGAGCCGTATATAAATGTAAGGCATAAGTCCCGTATCACGCAGGGCATGAGCCATACATCATGCCATACATCAGACTCTATAACAAGAGAAAGAAAAAATAATTGTTCTTTTCACAACTAATATACAAAGGGTTTTAACAAAAAAACTTAAAAAGAGGTGCTATTTCAAGAGAGTAGCACCTCTTTTATGCTTATTTTTCCTTAACTTTGTACCTCGAAAGCAGTCGGACGGTTTGTCGCTGGCGATTCCTTAGGAATTGAAAGAGGAAAGTCCGGGCAGCATAGGGCATTCCACTTCCGAAAATAGAAGCAGTCCGTGAGGGTTGAGTAATGCAGAAGAAAAAAACAACGATGGAGGCTCGCCTCTGTCGAAATGGTGAGAAGGTGAGGTAAGAGCTCACCAGCAGTATGGTGACATGCTGGCTGTGCATCTTGGAAGCTGCAAGTTCATGTAAACTACCGCCATCAGGGTAGCCCGCCCAATTGTTCGGTAGAGGGTAGAACGCTTGAGCCATGAGGTGACTCATGGAGTAGATAAATGACAGACACGCCCTTCAGGGCGGACAGAACCCGGCTTATAGACCGACTGCTTTCTTTTTGAATTTATCAAAACAACAATCATAACACAAAAGAACCTTCAATGGACAAGAAAAACTTATTGACGGCAATTGTGTTGATTTTGGGTAGTCATTGTGCCTTCGCACAGAAGGTCTGGACACTTCAAGAATGTCTGGACTATGCACTCAACAACAATATCCAACTTCAACAGAAGAAAATCACTGCCGCATCCTCCCACGAAGATGTATTGCAGAGCCAGTCAGCACTCTTCCCCTCGGTGTCTTTCAGCACCAATCAGAATGCATCCTGGCGTCCTTTTGCCGAATCAACCATCAACCTCAGCAATGGTTCGATGACCACCAGCCGCAACACTGTGAACTACAATGGCTCTTATGGCATCAACGCCAACTGGACAGTATGGAACGGCAATCGCAACACAAACACAGTGAAGCAAAACAAGCTGACCGAACAAATCAATGCCCTTGCGGTGGACCAACAGGCAAACACCATCCAGGAGCAGATTGCTCAACTCTACGTGCAGATTCTGTATGAAACAGAAGCAGTAAAGGTGTGCAAGGAAATCATCAAGTCCAGCGAGATGCAACGCAACCGTGCTCAGACCATGGTGGAATTGGGCAGTCTGGCACGTGTGGATCTTGTGCAGTTGGAAGCACAGGTCAGCCAAGACCAGTATTCCTTGGCACAGGCAGAATCTCAACTGGCAAACTACAAGTTGCAGATGAAGCAACTCTTGGAGATTCACGACAATGAGGATTTTGAGATTGCTGTACCAGAGGTGGCAGACCAGCAGGTGCTCTCCATCATCAGCGACAAACAATCAGTATATAATGTGGCGTTGGAATCTCGTCCAGAGATTCAGTCCAGCAAACTCGACATGGAGTCTGCCGACATAGCCATCGCAACAGCCCGTGCAGGCTACATGCCCACAGTCTCCATGAATGCAGGCATCGGCTCGAGCAACTCATCTGGTCAGCACACCGACTTCCTCAAGCAGGTCAAGACCAACATGAGCAACTCCCTGGGCGTGTCCATATCAGTGCCTCTCTTCGACAACCATCAGGCCCGCACCAATATCCGCAAGGCAAAATACAACAAAATGAACAGCGAGCTTAATCTACAGACTCAGCAGAAGCAACTATACTCCACGATTGAGAACTACTGGCTGAATGCCACCACTTCTCAGCAGCAATATCTCTATGCCAAGGCAAACGTGACAAGCATGCAGGAAAGCTACGACCTCGTGAGCGAGCAGTTCAACCTCGGGCTCAAGAACATCGTGGAACTCACCACTGGCAAGAACAACCTCCTGCAAGCCCAGCAACAAATGCTTCAGACAAAATACACCGCTCTTCTCAACAAGGCGATGCTGAATTTCTATGCAGGAGAGAACATCAAACTATAATTAAAACTACAATCCTATATCAATAACCGTCATATAACAACGATAAGAACATGAAAGCAAACAACATACTCGCTGCCCTGCTCCTCGCCGCCACATTCACGGCATGCAGCGAAAGCACGAAAGTGGAATACTTGACCGAACCTGTTCAGAAACAAGACATCAGCACCAGCATCACCGCAACAGGAACCATCGAGCCTGTGACCAAGGTGGAAGTGGGTACACAGGTGTCAGGTATTATTGACAAAATCTATGTGGACTACAACTCAGTGGTGCATCGTGGACAAATGATTGCCGAACTCGACAAGACCAACCTGCTCTCCGAACTGGCTTCTGCCCAGAGCAACCTCTCCAACGCCCAGTCTTCTCTCGACTATCAGACTGCCAACTACAAGCGTTATCAGGCACTCTACAAGAAAGGACTCGTGTCAGCCAATGACTATGAGAACACCAAACTCTCCTACGAACAGGCGGTACAGCAAGTGAGAGTACAGCAACAGAATGTGAAGAGAGCCCAGACCAATCTCGGCTATGCCACCATCACCTCTCCTATCGATGGCGTGGTTCTCTCCAAGGAAGTGGAGGAAGGCCAGACAGTGGCTTCTGCCATGACCACTCCTACCCTCTTTATCATCGCCCAAGACTTGACCGACATGCGTGTGATTGCCAAGATAGACGAGGCAGACATAGGCGGTGTGAAAGAGGGACTTCATGTCACATTCACTGTCGATGCCTATCCTGACGACACCTTCGAGGGCACTGTGACCCAAGTGCGCCAGCAAGCCACCACCGAGAGCAATGTGGTGACCTATGAGGTAGTTATCTCCGCTCCCAACGAATCCCTCAAGCTTAAGCCAGGTCTTACAGCCAATGTCAGCATCTTCACGCTTGAGAAATATGGTGTCTTAGCAGTTTCTTCCAAGGCATTGCGCTTTGCTCCCAACGAGGCACTCCTACAAGAGGGCGAGACCATAGAGGACATACAAGCCCCCAACAAGGTATGGACCAAGGAGGGCGATGTCTTTAAGGCACACAAGGTGGAAATAGGTACAACCAACGGTATCTTCACAGAGATTCTCTCTGGTGTGAAGGCAGGCACAGAGGTTCTCTCCGAATTTGAGATAACAGGAGGCGAAGAAGAAAGTGAGGAACAGCAGGCTTCCAACCCATTCATGCCACGCCCACGAAACAACAACGCAAACGGAAATAAATCTGGTGGCAACAACAGGTCACGGTAATGCAACAAAACCATGAGCGAACAGACAGAAAATAGAAAAGTCGTCATTGAACTTGACAATGTAAAACGCTACTTCCAAGTAGGCTCGGAGACAGTCAAGGCACTTCGTGGCGTAAGCTTCAAGATATATGAAGGCGAATTTGTGACCATCCAAGGCACATCAGGTTCGGGCAAGTCCACCTTGCTCAACCAATTGGGATGCCTCGACACTCCTACCGCCGGCGAATTCTATCTGGATGGCACACCTGTGAGGAAGATGAGCAAGACCCAGCGTGCCAAACTGCGCAACCGCAAGATTGGCTTCGTGTTCCAAAACTACAACCTTCTTGCCAACACCACGGCTGTGGAAAATGTGGAGTTGCCATTGATGTATAACAACAAATACAACAGCAAGCAACGACGCGAGGCTGCCATCAAGGCTTTGCAGGAAGTGGGACTGGGCGATCGCCTTGACCACAAGAGCAATCAGATGTCAGGAGGTCAGATGCAGCGTGTGGCCATTGCACGTGCTTTGGTAAACAATCCCGCTGTACTTCTTGCCGATGAGGCAACAGGCAACCTTGACACCCGCACCTCCTTCGAGATGCTTGTGCTCTTTCAGAAACTCTACGAGAATGGACACACCATCATCTTCGTGACCCACAACCCAGAGATTGCCGAGTATGCCTCACGCAACATCAACCTGCGAGACGGCAAGATTCGCGAAGACACCATCAACACAAACATCAAGTCGGCTGCTGAAGCCTTGGCAGCACTTCCCAAACCTCAAGACGATTAACAAATGAATATACTGAATCTCCTCAAGGTCAGCATCAATGCTGTTGCCAACAACAAGATGCGCTCCTTCCTCTCCATGCTGGGTATCATCATTGGTGTGGCAGCAGTCATCATCATGATGTCTATCGGACAAGGCTCAAAGGAAAGCATCCGAAAGGAACTCTCCACCATGGGAACAAACCTGCTCACCATTCGCCCTGGTGCTGACATGCGTGGCGGTGTGCGTCAAGACCCCTCTGCCATGCAGACACTCAAGATGGCAGACTACCAGCGCATCGTGGCAGAGAAGAAATATGTCAGCTACGTGTCGCCCGAAGTCACCTCGTCGGGGCAGGTCATCTTCGGCAACAACAACACCACCAGCACCATGTATGGCGAGAGCACAGAATATCTCGACATCAAGCAGTGGGGACTGGAAGAAGGCATCAACTTCAATGAAGAAGACATACGCAAGGCATCCAAGGTGTGTGTGGTCGGTCAGACCATTGTGAAAGAACTCTTTGGCGAGGGCAAGTCCTCCGAAGCCATAGGCAAATACATCCGCTTCAAATCCATCCCCATGCGCATCATCGGTGTGCTGAAAACCAAGGGCTACAACTCATGGGGCATGGACCAAGACAACGTGATTATCGCACCCTACACTTGTGTGATGAAACGTATTGCCGCCCAGACCTACTTCAGTTCCATCGTCTGCTCTGCCCTCACCGAGGAACTATCCGAATCGGCCATTGAAGAACTCACCGGCATTCTGCGCAGCAATCACAAACTCAAGGGCGATGCAGCGGATGACTTCACCATTCGCTCACAAGCCGAAATGATGGACACCATGTCGAGCACCATGGATACTGTCACCATCATCCTTGTGGTGGCAGCCGCCTTTTCCCTCCTCGTGGCAGGTATTGGCATCATGAACATCATGCTTGTGAGTGTGACCGAACGCACCAAAGAGATTGGTCTTCGCATGGCTGTAGGTGCCAGTGGCATGGTCATATCCCTCCAGTTCCTCATCGAGTCTGTATTGATCTCACTCACAGGAGGCATTCTCGGAGTGATCTTAGGCAGTGTGGTCAGCAACTTCGTTATTCCCCTCATGGGCATGCCTTCCAGCATACCCGCATGGTCCATTTATGTTTCCTTTGCGGTCTGCACTGTGATTGGAGTGCTCTTCGGATACATCCCAGCCCGCAAGGCAGCCAACATGGACCCTATCGAGGCTATCAGACATGAATAAGATGAAAACAATCCTTTCCACTCTCTTGCTATTGGTGGCAAGCAGTTCCATACAGGCGCAGTCGCTCAAAGACCTCTTTCTCAAGATGCCACAAAACCTCTGCCCTGCCCTCTCCGAGTACAACCGTCTGGAGATTGTAGATAACCAGAAGAATCAGAAGGTCATGCAAACACGCAACCTCTTCCGCACCTATTCCAAGATGGAAGAGCTCACCGACGATTATGCACGACTCACTGTGACCAAAAACTCACAGAAAGAGATGAAACTGCTCACCCTCAATGATGAAACAAAAATCATCATGGTGGTCAGCACCATCTTGGTGGACGACACACCCGACTCCTCTGTCGCCTTCTACTCTACCGACTGGCAACCTCTCCCTGCCCAAGCCTATCTCCCAGAGTCCATCTCTGAGGACATCCGCAAGATAGAGGTTGAATCAGCCACTGGTCGCCTCACCATCACCACCAACAATGCGCCCCTTCTTCTGAACTACGACGGAGTGAAGCCAACACCAATCCCCACCTCCTCCAGCACCTATGCCTGGAAGAGTGAGCAGGGAAAATACGTGAAGGAATAAGGCAAAGAGATGGTGGCTTCACCCCACCTTCCTCCAACGGACTTCTACCCCGAGAAAAGGCATGCACACTTCATTGGCAAACGAACAATGCTTCATTGGCAAATGAACAATTGTTCAAGCATCAATGCACAATGCTTCAAGTGCCATCGAACAATGGTTCAATGACCAACGCACCATGCATGCGTTTTTGCCCTATCATCCTTCCGTCTTCAGCAAACAGCTAATAGATGACACATCAAACAAAAAACCTGAGTTGATGCTCAGTTTTTTTTGTTTGCTTGACATGTGGGCATTCACCTACTCGATGCAGGCAAGCGTGTTCAGACAAACCACACGAAAGCGTTCCCTCCAGCATGGAGACATTGCCATGCTAAAAAGCAAACAACAATGGCAACACAAATGTCATCACGATACCAATAATGATTTGCAGAGGCAAGCCCACACGAATATAATCCATAAAGGTATATCTACCAGCCTTCATCACAAGCGCATTAGGCGGTGTGGAAAAAGGAGAGGCAAAACACATGCTGGCGCCAAGCGTCACCGCAAACAGGAATGGATAAGGGCTAACACCCAACTGCTGAGAAGCCACCAGAGCAATAGGCGCCATCAGCACGGCCGTGGCAGTATTGCTGATAAACATGGTCATGAGCGAAGTGGTGAAGTAAATGCCTCCCAACAAAGCATAAGGACCCAACGAACCCAGGCTATTGACGAGCGTTTCCGACACAATCTGCGAAACGCCTGTCTTCTCCAAAGCAGTGGACATAGGCATCATGGATGCTATCAGCACAATGCTCTCCCAGTTGATGGTCTTATAGGCGGCATCAATGCTACGGAAGCAACCTGCAAAGAAAGCAAGCAGAGCGGCGATGAGCACAGCCGTCACAGGAGCCAACGGGATGAAGTCAAACACCATCATCACAATCATCAGCAACATGATGACTGCCGCCACAGGTGCCTTATAGTCGAGCAACACCTTCTCGGCATTCTTGTCAGGATGCCCCAACACAACCCAGTTCTCATTCTCATTGTTCAGCTGAAAGATCTTCTCCCAATCACCCTGAACCAACAGCACATCACCATTCTGCAAACGGTGTTGGCTCAACTCATCCGTGATGTACTCTTCATCACGACGAATACCCAGAATATTGATGGAATAATCCTCACGCAAGCGAGAGTCCATGATGCGCGTACCGACCAGTCGGGAAGTGGGAAGCACCACAATCTCTGAAATGCCTATATCATAGAAATCCAGTCCCGAGCCGTGCAGATTCACCAGATGATAATCAGTCGCCAATCTCTGCATGCCCTCCTCCGAACCATAGAAGTAAATGATGTCTCCCTGCCTGATGACACTATCAGCCCAAGCCATACTCTGGTTCACCTGCTTGCCAAAAGCCTTTCTCTTCTCATTGCGAATCTCAAGAATGGTGAGTCCATACTGGTTCTGCAAGTCCAGCTGCTTCACAGTCATGCCGGCAAGACCATTCACTCCCGTTCCCACACTATATTTATAAAGATTATCCCCAAGCTGATACTCCTCAGCCAGATCCTTGAGACTTTTGCCTTGCGTCTGCTGATGAGACTTCTCCTTCTTCTTCACCAGCATGATGCTCATGGGCAGCAACACAGCCAAACCTATGGCAATCACAATCAGCCCCACAGGGAAAAAAGAGAAAAACTCCAGACGTGCAAAGCCATTCTTCTCCAGTGTCTCACTGATCACCAAGTTGGGAGGCGTACCAATCAGCGTGAGCATGCCACCAAGGCTACCCGCAAACGCCACAGGCATCAGCAGACGGGAAGAGCGAATGCCCGAACCCGCAGCCATACTCATGATGATAGGCATCATGATGGCCACCGTACCCGTATTGCTCACAAATGCACCTATAAACGATGTGGCCAGCATCACAAGTATGAAGGCATACGTCTCATTTCCCTTTGCCAGTCGAGCAATCTTGTTGCCTGCAGACTGAGCCAACCCCGTTTGAAGGATCGCCCCTCCCACAACAAACAGTCCCACCATCATGATGACAATGGAGGAAGAGAAACCGCTCAACGCTTCTTCTGTGGTCAAAACACCCGTTGCAGTCAGCACCATAAGTGCTGCCACAGCCACAATATCGCCACGAACACGTCCCCATATAAACATGGCGATAGTGACAATCAACACAATAATAGTTATTGTCATGAATCCTTCTCTTTTAAATTATGGTGCAAAGGTACGAATATTCAATGATAAAGAGAACATGTAAAACTATCCCCACAAATGACTTAACACAAATTAACGAAAGAAGCACACAATCCCTCGTGCTTCCTTTCACACGAAGCACGACACCTTCCCCTTCCCTGCTTCGCTTCACACGAATGCTCACGAATGCCCATGAATCTTCATAAATAAAAAGTACCCCTATCTACTTGTACCTTCCTCTGCTATCCCGTGTACAATGGCTCGCCAGAGCCACATTCATGATCATTCATGGCTATTCATGGGCATTCGTGTGAAAAAAATAAATATTCACGTGAAGCACATGATCCGAGCATTTCTGTACGTCAGAATTATTCAAGAGGCGTATCGAAGCCCTATCGAAGGCATATCGAAGGCTTGCAAATGGATGGGAAGGGGAATTGGAGGGCAAGTTTGAGGAGCATGGGCAGGAAAGGAGCATGACATGGTTATATTCCCCTCTTGACTGAGGAATATTTTTCTTCACAAGAGAAATGAAAAAGCAGGGTTATGAGATTGTTTTTTCTAAATAAGAAAATTTATCTAAAATTTGTGAGATTAAAATATTGTTTGTAACTTTGCATGTCTTTGTCTGCATAGAGGAAAGACCGTATTGACCTCATCAAACGACAGGGGAAAACCTATACATTGTATATAATAACAAAACAAATATAAAAAATGGCAGCATTACAAAAAATCAGAAACAAGGGCGTGCTCCTTGTGACTATCATCGCCGTGGCACTTTTCTTGTTCGTGGCTGGTGACCTATTCAGAGGCGTAGAGAGCCTCTTTCAGCAGTCCAGCCAGAAGGTGGGCGAAGTGGGTGGAAAAACTGTGAACATCCAAGACTTCCAGAAACTGATGGAGGACACACAGAATTATTATGAACTTGCCCAGCAGAAGAGTTCTTTCAACGAGACTGAATTGAACCGCATCAAGGATGAGGCTTGGCAGACATACGTGCAACAGCAGTTGATTGAGAAAGAATGCAAGGAACTCGGTCTGAGCGTGAGCGACGACGAGATTTCGGAGGTGATCAAGTCTGGCATCAGCCATGTGCTTCAAGTGCCTATCTTCATGAATCAGCAGACGGGTCGCTATGACTACACAACGGTGAAGGCTTTCCTCACTGAGTATGACAAGATGAAGAAGGCTGGCACGCCACTTCCTGAAGAGTATGAGAAGGTCTATAAGTATTACTTGTTTGCCCAGCGTCAGATTCGCGACCAGCTTCTCGTGCAGAAGTATCAGGTGTTGCTCTCTCAGTGCTTCTTGTCTAACCCAGTGGAGGCAAAGTATGCTTTTGACGGGCGTGCGGAGGAGTCTGAGATTTTGTTGGCCGCTATTCCTGCCACATCTGTGAAGGATGACGCTGTGAAGGTGACGGATGAGGACATCAAGGCTAAATATGAGGAGGACAAGCAGAAGTATGTGCAGTATATAGAGACTCGCGACGTGAAGATGGTGAGTGTGGCTGTGACTGCCAGCAACGAGGACAAGAAGGCTGCCGAGGCTGAGATGGACGAGGCTGTAAAGAAGTTGGCTGAGGCTACCGACAATGCCACTGCCGGCAATGTGACTCGTCAGTACACTTCTCTCATTCCTTATTCTGATGTGATGAAGACGAAGGATGCTTTCCCTTCTATGATTTCTGCCCTGATTGACTCTATGGCTGTGGGCACTGTGAAGGCACCTGCTTTTGATGTGATGACCAACACTTACTACACTTGCAAGTTGTTGGCCAAGACAATGCAACCAGACTCTGTACTCTTCCGCCAGATTGGCGTGATCGGCAAGGATGAGGACGACATTGCGAAGAAGGCTGACAGCATCATGGTGGCACTGAATGGAGGTGCGATATTCAAGGAGATTGCAAAGAAGTACAATCAGGTGGGCGACTCTACATGGATCAGCACGAATCAGTATGAGAATGCTCAGTTGGATGGCGACAACGCTCTCTATATCAACACGCTGTTTGGCATGGGGGCTGGTCAGTCTCGCAAGTTGAAGCTGACCAACGGCAGCACGATTATTCTTCAGGTGATGAAGACTGCTCATCCTGTGGAGAAATATAATGTTGCGGCAATTGTGAAGGAACTCAAGTTCTCTGACGAGACTTACAATAAGGAATATAACAAGTTTGCTTCTTTCGTGGCTGCCAATACGACAGTTGAGCAGATTGAGGCTAATGCCGCAAAGAGTGGCTATACAGTTCGCCCGCTTGACGACGTGGCGGCTTCTGACCACGGCATTGCCAATGTGGGCAACACTCGTGATGCGCTCAAGTGGGTGTTTGACGAGGCGAAAGTGGGTGATGTTTCTCCTTTGTATGAATGTGGCAGCAATGACCACCTGTTGCTGGTGGCTCTCACAGGCATCAACAAGGAGGGCTTCCGCTCTATGGAGAAGATGAAGGATGACCTCGCCGCTGAAATCAGAAACGAGAAGAAGGTGGAGAAACTTTATGAGAGCGTGAAGAACATCAAGACTTTTGCTGAAGCCCAGAAGGTGAAGGATGCTGTGGTGGACACTATCAAGCATATCTCTTTCGCCGCTCCTGCATACATCGCTTCTACAGGCGCATCTGAGCCACTCGTGAGCGCAGTTGCGGCAAAGACAGCCAAGGGTGCTTTCTCTGGCGCAGTGAAGGGCAATGCTGGCGTGTATATGTTCCAGGTGACCAACAAGAACAAGACTTCTGAGAAGTTTGACGAGAAGGGCGAGAAGGCTACAATAGCCATGAACAACTACCGCAATGCTTCCAGCACAGTGATTAACTCTCTTTACCTGAAAGCCAAGGTGAAGGATCTTCGATACAAGTTCTTCTAATCTTGCAGATTGACAATCATTCTATAGGAAGGGGGCTGGCATTGGTCAGCCTCCTTTTGTTAATTATTGTGCAAAGTGCTGTTTTTTTAAAAAAAATTTGGACAGAATGAAAAAAGAAGTTATATTTGCATCATAAAACGTATTGTATATGACTAAATTACTACGCAAAATAACAGCTAAAGTTCTTCTTGCCATGGTTTGCCTTGGTGCATTTCCCATGGCTGTCTCAGCAGAGGGGGTGCAGAACGCTCAACCTCAGATAGAGCAGGAACTGAATGCTATCAGCATTTCTGTGAGCGAATCGAGTGTGCGCGTGAAGAATGCAGATGGGCTGACAATGGATGTGTATAGCATTACAGGAGAGAAAGTCTATACGACCCGCATTGAGGGCAATTCGAAGACAATCGACCTCGGACAGATGCAACGCGGATACTACATTGTCAAGATTGGCAAGTTCACCCGTAAGATTTATCTTCACTAAACCCGTAGGGGCAGAAGACTCCCCGATTGCAAGCGCAGTGAATGCAAGACAACAAAAAGTGGAAGTCTGTTTTCTCCTTGTAGGAAACCGAGTACTTTCACTTTCTTTTTGTGTAGAACAACATTGATTCGTGCAGGACAACATTTTTAGTGTAGAACTAAAACCTAACATCATCACTACCCCTCTCCCACACCAACAGTAGCCCAGCATTCCTATGGCAAAGATAGACGAAAAGGACATACTGAAAAGAATCCAAGACCCGAAGAGCAAACGGAAGGCATTTGAAGAAATCGTCAATGCCTACTCGCGCCAACTCTACTGGAAGATTCACTATATGGTGCAGAATCATGACGATACGGACGATGTGCTTCAGAACACACTGGTGAAGGCATGGAGGGGACTGGACAACTTCAAAGGCGACTCGGCTTTGTTCACTTGGCTCTACAGGATTGCCTACAATGAGTCTATCACATTTCTCAAACAACGGAAACAGATGATGTCTATAGATGATGAGGATTTTGTGGAGCAGGCTAACTTTGTGGCAGATGAATATTTTGACAGCGATGAGACACAGGAGATGCTGATGCAAGCGGTGTCCACCCTGCCTCCGAAGCAAAGGCAGGTGTTCTGTATGAAATATTTTGAGGACAGGAAATATGAGGAAATCTCTGAACTGGTGGGCACAAGCGTGGGGGCTCTGAAAGCCTCCTACCACATCGCAGTGGAAAAGATTACCTTCTTTATCAAGTCAAAAGAGTAAAAAAACAATATCCATTTAAACTATTTCAAACTAAGATAGTCACATCTATAACTGAACACAAAAAAGAATGATTATGAGTACAAAGAACAACCGAATATTTGACCCTCAGGGCGGAAAATATCCGTTCAGAGTAAATGACGAATATTTCGACAATCTGGCTGCTCGTGTCATGGACCGAATCGACGAAATCGATAAGGAACCTGTAGAGAAAGAAGAGAAATCGGAATTAAAGTCAAACGTGTTCGACATCAACAAGAATCGCCATCGCAATCTGTGGATTAGTTCTATCTCGATTGCGGCATCACTTGTGCTCATTGCCACTCTGGCGTTGAAGTTTATTCCTACGCATGCTCCAGCAGAAAATGAACAAACTGAAATGGTGGCAGCGCAAACTGCTAAGGAGAACATGGACTATAATGAGGACTTGATGACTTATACGATGGCGGACAACATGGATATTTATTACTACTTGTTGTCTGAAGATTTCGAACAGTAAAAAAATGAGAAGTAAAAGAATTTTTCAAAAACAACACACGTCTATGAAAAGATTTGGTCTTATCATCTACATATTGTTCCTCTGCCTATGTGTGAAAGCCCAAAATCCAAACTGGAATAGAGGTCAGCAACAGAATCAGCCACGTGCGGAATTCACTCCTGAACTCTACAAGAAACGCATGAATGACTTTGTGGCACGCGAAGCACACCTCACCGAAGCAGAGGGAACGAAATTCTTTCCGCTGTTGGACGAGATGCAAGCCAAACAAAGAAACATCGCCAAGCAGCAAAGGGATATTATGATGAAGGCGTGGAGAAACACCAACATCAGCGAGAGTGACTACGAGGAGATGGTCATGAGGGTAACTGCACTTGATGTGGAAAGCCGAAAGGTGGAACAGACCTACTACAAGAAGTTTCATTCTGTGCTGAGTTGGAAGAAGGTTTATGCGGTGAGAGTTGCCTTGCAGAGATTCCAAGTAGAAGCACTGAACCAATTCCGACCCAGTGGAAGAGATAACAACAGATGGCAAGGTCCACGATGGAATTTCAACAACAATAACAATAATAACAACAATAAGTAGGTTGGGAAGTCTCATCAAGCAGGCTAAGAAGAAACATCATACATCATCAATAGAGAGTAAGGAGAACTGTACAAGGGGTTCTCCTTATTTTTTATCTCTATTTTTATAATATTTAAAAGGAATAATTTGAATAGAATTGACAAAAGCACTATCTTTGCGTATAATTAGACTGAGTGGATTCGTCCAACAAAAGAATTGTATCATCTGAACCCTTATCAACGGGGTGTGAATGACTAAAATCATATCCAAAATGAGAAAAATATTCTTTGCCATCATTGCTATGGCACTTCCAATGATGATGAATGCCCAGAGCGTGGGTCTCTTGGCACGTAAGCCTCGTGTGACGGCTGCCAATTTATCTTCTTATGCAGAGAAGGGTGCTATTCCTGAAGAGAATGGCAAGGTGGTATTTAAGAAAACCGTCGCTGCTATGGCTGGCTTGAGTAAAGAAGACATCTTCAACAGAATGCAACAATGGGCAGCACTTCGCTATGAGCCTAACAGCATGGTAGGCTATGACTATCAAGACCCCAACTTCCACAAGAATCTGGAATATGCGAAGCTGAAAGTGGCTGACAGACAGAATGGGATCATTGAATGCCAAGGTGCTGAAGAACTGATCTTCTCTGTGAAACCACTGGCGAAGAACTACACGCAGGCTTTCTATCTGCTTGATGTGAAGGTTAATCAAGGCTCTGTGGATTTCACATTGCACACAATCAACTTTAATATAGACCAAGGTGACAATGAGTTTGTACGCATGGATGCTGAAAGTTGGATCACAGATGCTGAAGCAATCAACAAGAAGGGCGAACTAAGAAAGAGACAAGGTAAGTTCCGTGTGAAGACCATTGACCTCGTGAATCAGATAGAGAGTGAAATAGCTAACGCAATTCAAAACGAATGAATCAGGAAGAAATAGATAAAATCATTGCCGAGGCTGTTGCTGACAGCAAGAGCAAGAACAAAAAGAAGTGGCATAAGGGCAAGGGGGATCAGGTGGCGAAGGCAAGAAGAGTGCTCAACTGGCTCTTCATGATTGGCTTTGTGGCTGCTATTATCATCTATTTTGTGCTACCAGAGCAGAGAGTGCTCTTCTTCAGCGTGGGCTTTGGAGCAATTGCACTGAAATTGGTGGAGTTCTACCTCCGCTTCATGTTTTAGAACAAAGCACGGAAACAGGTCATATTCTTCGTTTCGCTCTGAAGACAAGAGGAATAAGAGACCATACGGACAAGTGGAGACCTCTTTCATTTTCCTTCTGAAAGAAAAGTAGAGAATAAGAGCCGTCTGATCTGATGCTCATTGAGAAATACAGCCAAATGGCTCTTTCCCTCTATTAGAGGTTTCATACGAAAGTTGAGGCTGTTCTCTTAAAAGAATCTCCTCTTTCTCTCCTCTTTTTGAGAGAGCGTAGCAACCAAGGAGATTTAAAAAACTCAGGGCTGTTAGTATTATAGAAAACCGATATAAGATTTTGAAAGTAAAGTATTTACTCATATTCCTCTTTTTTGTTTTGCTGGCGCCTATGGTTCAGGCACAGCGTATCATCACTGAGTTGGAGACCAATTCAGACCAGTCGATGGATGCACGTCCCGACTCTATCGAAAACAAAAAGAAAAAAGTCATCCCAACAGAAGTGAAGGCATGGACGGTGGATGAGAAGTTTGGCAACAGAACCGATACATATGTGGATACACTTCATCACATGTTCATGAACACAGACCTTCCAGAAGGAATAACCGGTCACTACAACTCACTGGCAAATGTTGGTTCTCCACGTATGTCACGTATCTTTATGGAACGTCCCGACATGCCTTTATTCATGTTTACCTCTCCATTCGACATGTTTTATGTGGACACAAACCATTTCCGTTTCTACAACACTAAGTCGCCCTTCATGAATGTGACCTACAACTGGAACGGCTCGAAGAACACAGGTTCTGACCATGTGAAAGCAACCTATACCAACAATGTGGGTAAGAAATTCAACTTCGGTGGTATCTTCGACTATATCTACGGTAGAGGCTACTACGACACGCAATCCACCAGCTACATCAACGCATCAACATGGGCTTCGTACATTGGTTCAAAGTATGATCTTCACTTCTACTATCAGCACAACTTCATGAAAACTGCCGAGAATGGCGGTATAGAAGACGACAACTACATCACGAATCCTGAAAACATGGAACGTGAGTTCACCTCCAACGATATTCCAACCCTACTCTCTCAAACGTGGAATCGCCAAGAGCACGATATTGCCTATCTGAACCATCACTTCAACATGGGCTTCTGGAAGGAAGAAGTGATTGACTCCGTGACAACCAAGAGAGTGTTTGTACCTGTCAGCCGTATCTTCCACACACTGAAATTTCAGAACATGATGAGAAACAACCGTGCCTTCAAAGAGACGGAAAACTATCATTCATACACCTATCTACCAGGCGATTCAACACAAGACTACACCAAATTCTTCTATTTGAAGAACCTTGTAGGGCTATCACTCTGCGAGGGCTTCAACAAGTGGGCTGTGTTTGGCTTGAATGCTTATGTTGGCTTTGAAAGCAAAAGATACTCACTACCCGACTCCACCGTCTATGGAGGCGTGAGCACCAACACATCAGGTCTTATCGGTAAGAGATATTACAACGAGCATAATGTAGTGGCTGGTGGTCAGATCATCCGCGAGCAAGGCAACACCGTGCATTACAACTTGGATGCTGAGTTTGTGGTGGCAGGCGAGGATATGGGCGCTTTCGATGTGAAAGGACATGCCGAAGTGAACATTCCTGTCTTGAAAGACACTGCTCAAGTGGCAATCAATGCCTATGTGAAGAACATAGCCCCCAACTTCTATTATCGTCATTATCACGGTAAACATGCTTGGTGGGATCGTGGTGCAGACAAGGAATTTAGACAACGCATCGAAGGTGTGATCACCATTCCTCACACAGAGACAAGACTGACTGTAGGTGTGGAGAACATCAAGAACTTCAACTATTTCCAAAACAACGGCATCGTGTTTAATGCAGGAACAGACCAGCAAGCCATCAGCAATCATGTCACACCCATGCAATATTCGGACAACATCCAGGTGGTGAGTGCCAATCTGCGCCAGAATATCCATTTGGGCATCCTGCATTGGGAAAACGACATCACTTACCAAACGAGTAGCCACTCAGACGTGTTGCCTCTCCCCACCCTGTCGCTCTACACAAATCTGTATATCCGATTCAAGATTGCCAAGGTGTTGAAGACAGAGTTTGGTGCAGACATGAAATATTTCACTAAATACGATGCTCCCGACTATTCACCAGTGATTGGCATGTTCATGAATCAGAATGCATTGAAGAAGAAAAAGATTGGAGACTATCCTCTCGTGTCTGTGTATGCCAACTTTGACTTGAAACGCACACGATTCTATGTGATGTATCATCACATCAATCAATCAGACGGGCGATACTTCTGGGCACCAGGATACCCCATCAATCCTAAAAGCCTACGATTTGGATTGAGTTGGAACTTCTATGATTAGCAAGGTCTTTATAGATGCGAGAAGCGAGGTTTGACAAGTGCACCGAATAGAAGAAACAAGGCAAAAAGAAATACAAACAATTGGCATGCCACTCTTCGTCATTCAGAACTTGCCGTCTCTCATTTATCAGACCTTTACACAACGAATCGCATACATCTCCAGAATAAACCCTTTATTGGTACAAAAAACATGTGGACTTCATTTGCCATTGAAATATATTTTGATGGTCAATGAAGTCCACTTTCTTTAACAGAAACCTGATAAACTTCTCACACCCTGTTCCCATGATTAGGGAGGGGTGAATAAAAGCGGGCGTGCACGAGAACAGAACAGTAGGTTTCCATATCCTTTTGACATGTCACATGATTAAAGCATTCTTCATGCTCTAACGAACAATGTTTCAAGTGCCAAC
>JAAYDO010000015.1 GCA_012729225.1 Bacteroidales bacterium
TCGTGGGGTAAGGGGATGGTGGCTACATATTGATGTTGTGCTGTTGCTTTTTACTGAAAGCTGCTACTAACGACTCATAAATCTACCCTTAATCACGTATTGGATGATAGTTGCGGATTTTAGGTTAACATAAAAAGAAAAAGGTATAACCATATAAACTGGCTTGTTTTTGCAAATATCATCTGAAGAATACATTTCAAGAACACAAGGAAGGTCTTTTAGCATTTTTTTAGAAAAAATAGAAAAAATATTGTTTTTGTTTGGAATATTGTGGAGAATTATATATTTTTGCCTGTAACAAAAATCTATTTACTATCAATTTTCTAATCGATCCCTAAGTTATGAAAAAGAACGTGATAAGAGCCCTGGCATGTGTTGCCACATTGTGGCTTGTGGCATTCGGGCGGATGAATGCTGCCGCTCAAGAGGGTGAACAACTCTTTTGGCAAGGGAAAATGTATGAGATGCTGGTGACGCCCCTCCAGCAGAATCAGCAAGTGAAGGACTTTGTGAGACAGTTGGCTACTGGCAAGAAGAGAGCCAGTTGCAGTCGTGGCTATGTGGGTTATTGGAGCATCGTGGATGACATGCTCTACCTTGACAGCATCAGGACTGAGGAGAAGACCATCATTCCGCAGGATGACTCTGTGCTCAGTGAGTTCTGCACGGACGGGAGGATGGCTGCCACATGGGTGAGCACGAGCCTTCGGGTGGTGAGTGGCAAGGAAATCGCAAGCGAGACAATGGGGTTCAACAGGTATTATGACCATGAGGACTTCATCAACGTGAAGATGGGAAAAGTGGGGAAAGTAGAGTCGTATGAGCAGAAGTGTCTCATTGAGAAGCTCAAGGATTCTGAGAAGGACAAGCTGATGAATGATTTCATGACTGCCATACGCCCTGAATTGGCAAAGCGTTTTCCAGACGAAAGCATGAAGACATACACTCTTCTCTATGCGGAGGGAGTGCAGTATGATGGCTTTGATGACCAGAACAATCCCACAGGCGTGAAGCTGACCATGAGAAACGGAGGCAAGAACATCGAGAGTGAGATGATGAAATATTTTGCGGAGGAACTCTGCAAATATCTCCTCGAAAAGCGTTACATTCCTCTCTACATCCTGAAGGACAAGGTGGCACAGAACTCTTGGACGATTCGCATTCCGCAAGAGAAGTAGCCTGCAAGGGATGTGGCAGTTAGAACTGGAAGTAGATGAATGGCTGCACGTCGCTTGACTTGATCTGGATGACAAGGAAAATGAGGGCTATGATCAGCATGGCTTTCACGAGCAATGGACTGCGAGAGACAAGTTTTTGGGTCTTTTCCGACAGGGATTCTGGCATCAAGTGTAACACATAGCCAAGAAGCAGGAGGAGTGCCACTGCCTTATAGGAGGTGCACCACTGGAGGAAGATTTGAGGCTCGAACTTGAAGAAAATCTGATGAAAGACTTGTTCTGCAATGCCAAAGGAGGGGGCACGGAAAAGAACCCAGCATGCCGCCACGAGGTGGAAGGTGATGAGACCTCCCAACAGGGCAATAAGATAGTTCTTCTTGGGAGCGGGTGCATTTTTGCTGGGAAGATAAGTGAGGGGGCTGGCAGCAGGGAAGATGGAGTGCCAAACCTTGTCGATGCAGAGGAAGAGTCCGTGCAGACCGCCCCAGAGAATGAAGTTGAGGGAGGCACCGTGCCACAGACCTCCTAACAGCATGGTGAGCAGGAGGTTCACGTACTGGCGGAACTTGCCATGGCGATTGCCTCCCAGCGAAATGTAGAGGTAGTCCTTGAGCCATGAGGAGAGGCTGATGTGCCAGCGACGCCAAAATTCAGTAATGGACTGGGACTTGTAGGGACTGTCGAAGTTCTTTGGGAACTCAAAGCCCAACAAAAGGGCTATACCAATCGCCATATCGGAGTAGCCCGAGAAATCGCAGTAGATTTGTAGAGAGTAGCCATACACCGCCAGAAGGTTTTCCAAACCGCTGTAAAGGTCTGGCTGGTCGAAGATGCGCTCCACAAAATTGACACTGATATAGTCGCTGATGACGGATTTCTTGAACAGACCTGCAATGATGAGGAATACGCCCATGCCAAACATCTTGTCAGTGACGAGCAGTGGACGGCGAATCTGAGGAATGAAATCACGCGCACGAACGATAGGTCCTGCCACCAGTTGGGGGAAGAAACTGACGTAGAAAGCATAGTCGAGCAGACGGTTGAGAGGCTTAATGTTGCCTCGATAGACATCAATCGTATAGCTGAGGGACTGGAAGGTGAAAAAGGAAATGCCAACAGGAAGGAAGATGTTGCGGTGCTGCCATGTCACACCCAGCAGATAACTGCCAGAGATGGAGGATGGAACATGGATGCCCCAATTGGTTAGCAAGGTACAGATACTCTCACCCAAAAAGTTGGTATATTTAAAGAAGACCAGCAAGCCCAAATCGAGAATTAGAGAGAGGGCTACCAGTGTCTTTCCTGCTCCACTCTTCCCTATGCTGCCAATGGCTTTGGCTATGAAATAGTCACAGACCGTCACCAGAGCCAACAGCCAGAAGAAGAGTCCACTGCTCTTATAGTAGAAATAGTAGGAGAAGAGCGTGACGAAGAGGATGCGCAGAGTGTCGGCTTTCCCCAGACTATTGTAGATGAGGGCGAAAGCCAGAAACAGGAACAAGAAAATGCCCGACGAGAAAATCATTGGAGAGTCGGACTGGTATTGTAACTGTTCTATAACGAGATTAAAATCAATGTCAAACATGAGTGAGTTTCTTTGAATGAGGAGTGGGTATGTTATAACCCCTCACCTATGGGCAGATGAGAAGTTTTCTTTCAGACGCTCTTTTCACGACTCGGCATAAGTTCTGGCAAGCCTATCTTTGCTCTCGCTGTTCCAAGAGGTCCATGTTCACTTATTCATCTTTCTTTTCTTTTTAGAATCCTTTTACCGTTTTATATGGAACTTGCTGTTTGGGGGTGTCGCTGTGCATCATGCGCGTTTGACGTCCCGTGATAGGTGTTCTTAAGTATGCTTTATAAATTGCCTCTGCAAGGAGTTTCCCCTGCAAGGTGTAGCCAGATGCCAAATAGTGTACACAATCATAATTCATGAGTCCTGCATTGCGCCAGTTGGTGAATGCGGAAGTGGAGCCGCCTGCAATAGTGAATATATCCCAAACAGCCATCTGATTGGAAGCGCAGAAATTCACGATGCTATGCGCCACATTTGCAGTGTTCTGGTTGGGTACTCTTGTTGTGGTGTATCGCATGCGGCGACGTCCACGCACCGTTGTGTAAGTGGCTGTGCGCTGTGCGATAAAACTGCCAGGCGGAGTGGTGAAGAGGAAACATGCATTGGGACAGCGGTCACTGATGCGCTGAGTGAGCAGACGCATGGTTTCGCCATGCGCACGCTCGTCTATCTTGTTGCCATGAGCCTCGTTTGTTCCAAAAGATATGATGACAAGATCAGGGTGTTCTGCCACCACACGGTTGATCATATCGTTCTCGTAGAATCGGTGTGCCCATGCACCGTTGATACCATAGTAAGCGAAATCAATATTAGAGAAGCGACTCTTCAGGGTGCTTTCTACCGTGCGTGGAAGGATGTTTCCTCTCACATGGGAGTCTCCTATCTGCATGATCTTAACAGGTTTCCCTTCCTTTATTTTCTTGAACACTGGGGCAAGGTTAGCCTCGCCCGCCAGTTCATTGACCCGAGTGTTTCGGAAACTCTGGGGAAAAGGAGTGGAAAGTTGCTGAGCAAGGACTTCGTTTCCTGAGGATACGAAGAAGGCGACAAGAAGCGCAATCCGAATGATATGTAGCTGTTGATATTTAGCGAACACGATTATCGTAGTTTTCCTTTCCATTCATGAGCACATCATAGAGCAAGCCGGCCAAGTGACGACCACCAGCAAAATTGATGTGAGTATAATCTAAATTAGCCTCTTTCCTCTCTGTCATCCTTGACAAACTGCCATCTCCACCCATGGCTTCATAGAGATTCCAGAATGCCACATGATGATCACTTGCCATCTTGCGAAGATACGACACCATCTCTGTGACACCTCTCATGGTGTGCATCTTGCCGTCTGCACCTCTTTTGTCGCGGTCTCCCATGCTGACCACAAGAATGCTGGCATGGGGAAATGCCGCCTTGAGTTGCTCGATAGACTTGCCCAACTGGCTCGTGTAGCCTCCGTAATCCTTCTGTTTCTCATTGGCCACATTCAATCCGTAGTGGACTATGATGAGGTCGTAGGGACGAAGAGTGGCAAATTCCCGAAGGGTTTCGGAAGGGATGCCGCCAAGATGCTGACCACCGCTACCTCGCATACTATAGTTATCGACAGAGATGCCACGAAGACCATCAAGTGCCACACCATAGAATCTGGATCCGCCGCCACCTGTAACAGTCATGGAGAAGCGTCCTATGCGACCTTTTACACTCTTGGCTGTAATCTGTCCTGCGTCCTGTTGGGGCACTGGAACGGTACGGGTGACGGTTTTATAGTGCACCACCGAATCGGAGTCGCGCACCTCTATTGTCTCTTGATAGGTTTCAGGTTCATGACTTTCCCCATTGGAAAATAGTGAGGAGTAAGAACCGCCATTGAGTGCATAGTTGATGTTCAATCCACTACCTGGAGTGAAATAGACCGTGGCAACCTCTGCCGTATCAAGCAGATGAGGGTAAACATTCTTCTGCCCACGCACCTCATAGGTGGCTGTGCCAGAAGGAATGAAATAACTACCAGCCAGACTTTGGAATGCAGATTTGAAGCCACGACCTCTCTCATTGGCATGGTAACGATTCCAACCACTGCGACGAGTGGTGGCAGAACGACGGAAATCGGAAGAAACACAAGCAATCTCCACAAAGCCTACGCCCTTTCCTCCATATTTCTGCTGGAGCAAGCCTCGAAGATCCATGGTAAGAATATCACCCTCAATATAGGAGTCTCCAAAATATGCTATTCTCACGGGGCGATCGTGTGCCTGACTCAGTGCAGCGTAGAATTTATCCATCTCACGATGTGAGGCTTCAGAGGAGAAATCCTCTATAGCCACCATACCTTTAGGAACTGTATCCACATAGGCTATCTGCTTTACTTGAATGGCATTGGAATCTACTTTCTGTTCCACAAAACCATCTGCTGAGTCTGCCTTCACCTCTGCCACAATATTTCCTTCCTTGTCGCGGCGCTGCACATCACTAAGAATATTGACACGACGCGTTTCCACATCAGCCAAAGTGGTGCGAGGCAGATAGAACAGACCTAAGAGCACTGACACTACAATGAGTATCAGGAAGAAAGTCTGCCACTTTCTGTTATTATTTTTCTTTTCAGCTTTCATTGTTTTCGCCCAACTCCGGATAGGAGATTCTGGTATGATAAATCGTCTTTAACTTTTCTTTCAGCACTTCTTTTGCCACAGCTATGTCCTTAAACGTGATGGAGCATTCGTTGAAGAAACCCTCTGCCACTTGATTGTCTATAATTCTATCCACCAACTGATTGATGCTATCCTCTGTGTATTCAGGCAGCGAACGAGATGCAGCCTCCGTGGCATCACACATCATTAGGATTGCTTCCTCCTTGGTGCTTGGATTAGGACCAGGATAAGTGAATGCAGATTCATCCACTTCCTCGTCTGGATGCTCATTCTTATATGTAATATAGAAGAATTTGGCTTTGCCCTTTCCATGATGAGTGGAAATGAAGCGCTTGATAGCGTCTGGCACATGATTTTTCTCCGCAAGAGAAAGACCATTCTTGACATGGGCAATGATTACCTCTGCGCTCTTGAGAGGCGTGAGGTGTTTGTGGGGGGAAACTCCGTTCTGATTTTCAGTGAAGAACACGGGACGCTCCATCTTGCCTATGTCATGGTAGAGTGCTCCAGTACGCACCAACTGTGCTTTTGCACCAATCTTGTTGGCCACCTCTGCACTTAGATTGGCGACCTGCATGGAGTGCTGGAAAGTGCCAGGGGCAACCTCCATCATGTGTTGCAAAAGAGGATTGTGCACATTACTCAACTCCACCAAGGTCACATCACTAATAAATCCAAACATCTTCTCCAGCATCCACAAGAGCGGATAGGTGAAGAGCAGCAACACACAATTGACCGTGAAGCAGACATACATCCATGTATCTGTCTTCATGTCATTCTCATGATGAAGCGAATAGCCTGTATAGAAGAGGGTACACACAAGGAAAAGGATGAAGGCAGTACGTACAATCTGTGAGCGCTGTGTGAGTTCTCTGAGGGTTTGTATTGCAACCATACCCGTTATCATCTGTAAAATGATGAACTCATAACTGTTGGTGAGCACTACAGAAATGATGAGAATCATACCACAATGGAACATGTAGGCTGTTCGGGAATCCATGAACACACGAATAACAATAGGAACTAAGCAACAGGGCAACATGAACACGTTCAGAATATTATGAGAAACCATAATGGAGGCTATCACACTGAACAGGACAGGCAAAGCAAAGAGTAGCGTGACATTGCGTGAATTCTCAAAATAATCTGCACGGAACATGGTGAGATATGATATGAGAATAGAAAAGATAATCATCACAAAGATGGTCTGACCTATCGCCTTGTAGGGAATGACTGTATCTGTATCTGTTCGACGCTGATAGTCTCTTTCATAAGAACGCAAAATGTCATACACCTCGTCTGTAACAGTTTCACCGCGATCGACAATTTTCTGCCCTGCCTGTACAAAACCATTATAGTTGGAAACACCTTGCAAACGTTCCTCCAACTCCGTCTCTGATTTCATCTTGTCATAGGTGAGATTCAACTGAATCAACTCGTTAAGGTTATGATTCCGCATCACCACAGGAGAGTATTTGGTCGTGTCGGTTGTCATGATATAGTCGTAGGCAGAACGGGGAGTAAATACTCGTGAGAGATCTACCGTTACCGCCTGATTATCCTTCACAATTCTAATTTGCTTATGACGCTCAGTATCCTTCATTCGCGAGTAATCATCCACAGAGAGAATACCACGGCTATATATCGTATCAAGCATGACCGCTATGTGATAAATATACATAGTGGCATTTTCTTCCTGCCATTCCTTTGCGGCATGCTTGTAGAGACGGTCCACCATGGTATCTTTCACAGATTTGTCGTAGTTGTAGTAGGGCTGGAAATCACGTATCACCCGTTCTTTCTCCCTATGAATCAAAGAATCGTTCTTGAGCACAGGAAACTTAGTATTGGCAATCAGCAGTCCATAATTCCAAGGTCTGTTCAACTCGTATTTATAGCCAAATTCATTACCTCTGGGCATAAAATACACTGTCAATGCCGTAGATACGACCACCAAAACGATCTTCATCAAAAGACGAGTCATTTTTGTGCGTTTTTGTTGCTTTTTAGGTTTCATTCTTTTATAAATATGGGTTGATTCGTGAACAATATAAGTGATTTGCTTTCTCAACGTCCCTGAATCTCAGGTATCTTCAAGAAAGTGCAGAATATCCTGTTTTCAGGAAATCTATTCTCCCATCAGGAACTGCTTGAAATCAACAAAGTTCTTGGACATAGGCACACTTTGCTTTGTTCCCTTCATGAATGCTTGAAGTTTGACAGGTATCTCAATATCATCATTGAGAATACTATCCACTGTTGATTTGAACTTTGCTGGATGAGCTGTTTCGAGGAACACGCCTACTTCACCATCCTTCAGTCCCTCCTTCAATGCACGATAGCCACATGCACCATGAGGGTCACACACATAACCCGTTTCAGCCTTCACCTCTTTAATAGTGTCAGCAATCTGCTCATCGCTATAGGTCGCACCACTAATGTCAGAGCAAATGGCCTCATGACTCTTGCCATAGAGAGCATACACACGAGCAAAGTTGCTGGGATCGCCCACATCCATTGCATTTGCAATGGTCTGCACAGAAGGCATTGGCTCATACTTTCCTGTTTGGAGATACTTGAAGAAGATGTCATTGGCGTTGTTTGCCGCAATAAAACGTTTAATAGGAAGACCCATCTTCTTTCCAAAGAGTGCAGAGCATATATTACCAAAGTTTCCAGAAGGCACGCATACCACCAACTGCTCGGCAAGTCCTCTCTTCTTCATCTGAGCGTAAGCATAAAAATAGTAGAAAGCCTGAGGAAGGAAACGAGCCACGTTGATGGAGTTGGCTGATGTCAATTTCATGTGAACATTCAAATCTGCATCAATGAAAGCATTCTTGACCAAAGCCTGGCAGTCATCAAACACACCATCCACCTCTACAGCAGTGATATTCTGACCAAGAGTGGTGAACTGACACTCCTGAATAGGACTCACCTTCCCTTTTGGATAAAGCACATACACATGGATGCCCTCTACTCCAAGAAATCCATTGGCCACAGCAGAACCTGTATCACCTGAAGTCGCTACCAACACGTTCACCTGTGACTTCTTCACATCAGGAGTTCCTGACTCCTTGAGTTCCTTTTTGAGGAAGTACTGAAGAAGACGAGCCATGAAACGAGCGCCCACATCCTTGAAAGCCAATGTTGGTCCATGGAACAGTTCCAAAGAATAGATACTATCCGTAACTTTTACACATGGACAGTCAAAAGCCAAGGTGTCATACACTATTTTTTTCAAGTCGTCGGCTGGCACATCTTCACCAAAGAAGGCATCAGCCACCCTATATGCAATCTCTTGGAAAGAAAGATTTTCAATGTTGTCAAAAAAATCCTGAGGCAAAGTCTTGATACGTTCAGGCATATATAGACCTTTGTCCTCTGCAAGACCCTTCACCACAGCCTTTTCAAGCGTGGCAATAGGTGCTTGTCCATTTGTACTATAATAATTCATCTCCAATACTTTTTTGATGATTGATACTTCAACTGTTTTTTAATCTTTTCAGATGAATGATTTTAACTTTCAACAGAAAAACCATTATATGTTTCTTTTCTTAATTTACTGCCATCAGAGCCTTTATAAATCCATCCTTCTCCAAGTGACCATAGACACCCTCTCGGCATGATTTCTCATCAAAGACTTCCACGCCATCAGGGTCTATGCCTGACGCATAGATAAGGAAAGGGACAGGCTCATTGGTATGAGTGCGGTATGCCACAGGTGTGGGATGGTCTGGAAGCACTGCTATCGCAACAGGCTCCATGTCAGCAGTAGGAGTTCCCGTCTTGCCCCAATCCTTCACCGCTTCATAGATAGGCTTGATAGCACGTCTATCCAAGTCCTCTATGGTTTGGATTTTCAACTCCAAGTCACCGTCATGACCTGCTTCATCAGAAGCCTCAATATGCAAATACACAAAATCATCTGTCTTCAGAGCCTCAATGGCAGCCTGTGCTTTACCTTCGTAATTTGTATCATAGAGTCCTGTTGCTCCTTCCACTTCTATCACTCTCAGTCCAGCCAAAGTTCCAATACCTCGAATGAGGTCTACAGCAGTAATCACTGCTCCCTTCTTTATTTGAGGGAACGTGGTGGTGAGCGGAATCATGTGAGGACGATAGCCTCCAGCCCAAGGCCAGATAGAATTGGCAGGATCTTTTCCCTCTGCCATACGCTGTGCATTGAGAGGATGTTCACTCAAGAGTTTCTGCGACTTTACAATCAAAAGATTAAGGAGTTCTGCTGTCTCTGTAGCACTGAGGCGAGTAGTATGCCCTGCCACTTTCTCTGCTTCCACATCTGGCTGAACCAGCAAGGGACGCCAAGGTTTGAGAGGAACATCATGAGGAGGTGTACAAAGAAGGTTCTTGCTTCCACCATTGATGACAAGTAGATGACGATACTGCACACCTGTGTAGAAATGAACTATATGTCCATATTTCTCCACTATATCAGGGTCGTTAGCCAGTTTTTCCTGCAAATACTTGATGAGGATATCACCTTCTTCTGTTTCTAACCGTCCACAAGAGTGATTCTTGATATGATCTCCTTCGAGACTGATGATATTGCAACGGATAGCCATATCATCAGAGCTCAACTCCACACCAATACTCGCAGCCTCAAGCGGTCCTCTGCCTTCATAGACCTTGCACTGGTCATAACCAAGGATACTACTGTTGGCCACCTCAGAACCTGGATGAAAGCCATCTTGTACCGTCTTCAGCATGCCCGTACGTCCCATCTTTGCCAACATATCCATGCAGGGAGTCTGAGCGTACTGCAGCAATGTTTTATTTCCGAGCGACTCCACAGGCCAATCAGCCATTCCATCGCCCAATATAATAATATGTTTCATTTAAATGTTTGCAATTGACATGATATCAGCGAACACACCAGCCGCAGTTACCGAAGCTCCTGCTCCATAGCCCTGAATAAGCATAGGGTACTGATTATAGCGTTCTGTCGTGATGAGAATGATATTATTTGACCCTTCAAGGTCATAGAATGCATGACGTTCCCCCACTCTTTCGAGAGACACAGAACCTTTACCGTTCTCCAGCTTTGCCACAAAACGCCAGTGTTCATGAGCCGCTTCCACATCCTGTCGTTCTTTTTCAAAGTCAGCATCAAGCGATGGAAGATTTTTCCAGAAATCCTCAAGAGAACCATCAAAGAATGATTGAGGAATGAACAAATGCTTCTCCACCTCCTCCTGATTCATCTTATACCCTGCCTCACGAGAAAGAATCACGAGTTTACGAATCACATCCTTACCACTCAAATCAATACGTGGATCGGGTTCTGCATAACCCTCCTCTTTGGCCATACGAACAGTCTCGCTGAATGGTACTTGAGCAGAAATCTTATTAAAGATAAAGTTGAGAGTACCAGAAAGAACGGCCTCCAGTTTCAATATTTTATCTCCTGAATTAATAAGGTCATTGATGGTATTGATAATTGGCAAGCCTGCACCCACATTTGTCTCAAAGAGAAACTTCACACCACGTTTGCGTGCTATAGTCTTGAGCTTCATATAGTTGTCATAATCGCTTGACGCAGCCATCTTATTAGCAGCTACCACTGAGATATTATTGCTCAGGAAATCCTCATACAAGCCTGCCACATCAGCACTTGCCGTGCAATCTACAAACACACTGTTGAAGATGTTCATATCCACCACCTCTTCTCTCAATCGGTCAAGATCACTTGACTCCGCACCTTTCAATTCAGCGCGCAATTTGGCTATGGAGAAAGCACCATCTTCATCATATTGTGAAAGATCAATGCCATTTCTGTTAAATATCGCATTGTGACCAGAGGCAATACCCACCACATTTACTTTTAGGTTCCGTTCCTTCATCAACTTCTGACGCTGACCAGCAATCTGCTGAAGCAAACTACCTCCTACAGTGCCAACACCACAAAGGAACACGTTCAGTACTTGATACTCTGAAAGGAAAAAACTGTCATGGATAACATTCAGAGATTTACGAAGTGACTTACTCTCAACTACAAAGGAGATATTTGTTTCACTGGCACCTTGAGCACAAGCAATCACACTGATACCATTTCTGCCAAGCGTGCCAAACAACTTACCAGCAATACCTGGAGTATGCTTCATGTTCTCACCAACAATAGCCACGGTAGCCAATCCCTGCTCGAGCTTCATCTTATACATAGCCCCCATCTCTATCTCCTTGGCAAACTCCGCATTCAGCACCTCACAAGCACGATCGGCATCTTCGTCACGCACACCAATAGAAGTACTGTTCTCAGAACTTGCCTGACTGACCATAAACACACTTACACCATTAGCCGCCAATGCTGTGAAGATTCGCTGGTTTACACCAATCACACCCACCATTGACAAGCCACTCACTGTGATGAGGGAAGTATTGTTGATAGAAGAAATACCCTTGATAGCACGCCCATTCTCATCTTCTTCTGCCTCATTTGAGATGATAGTACCACCATCTTCTGGTCTGAAAGTGTTCTTAATCAAGATGGGAATATTCTTGATGCAGACAGGATAAATAGTGGGGGGATAAACGACCTTTGCGCCAAAATTACAAAGTTCTGTAGCCTCCACATAAGAGAGTTTATCAATAGGATACGCTGAATTAATGACACGAGGATCTGCTGTCATGAAACCAGACACATCTGTCCAGATTTCCAACACCTTTGCATCTAACGCTGCAGCCAAAATCGCAGCAGTATAGTCAGATCCACCACGACCGAGGTTTGTCACCTCACCTGTCTGGCTATCTGTAGATATAAAGCCAGGGACGAGACACACCTTGTGGTCTGCCGTTCCTGAAATAAAGTCTTTGAATGCTGATTGAATCAACGGAGTGCTGATAGAATTGGTGAACAAGTTACGATCCTGCTTCTTTTTGGTCTTGATAAACTCCAAAGAGTTGTACCATTTAGCATCGCTAATCAAAGCAGCCACAATATTACTGCTGATGCGCTCACCATAAGAAACAATACCATTACCAGTTTTCTCACTCAAGTCACCTATCAGGAATACACCCTGATAAATACTCTTCAACTGTCCCAACAAATCATCAACCACCGTCATGAGACGCTTTTTCTTTTCAGCATCTGTGATAACGGCATCAATCATCTGAAGGTGACGCTCCACCATCTTCTCATAGGAGACAAGATATCCTTTATCGCCTGTAACAGCCAACTTTGAGGTGTTGATCAGTTGGTCTGTGATACCACCCAGTGCTGAAACGACAACTACTACAGGCTCGTCGCATGCCTCCACAATTCTCTTTAGATTGAGAATACTCTCTACGGAACCTACGGATGTTCCGCCAAACTTCAATACTTTCACGATGAAAAATATTAGTTAAAATGATTACTTCAATAAAGCCTGTATGCTTAGAACGTAGGCAGACATACAACATCTGCGTGACATGTTACGACCCAAGCTGTCACGATACACGCTAAAAATTTTTACAAAGGTACGGAAAAAATAGAATAATTAGAACACGTTCTCCTAATTAATGGTTTCTCAGGGATGTATCTTGGTCTGTTTTCCCTTCTTTTAAACATCCTACTATTGAAAAAACAAGACATCACTCGTCTAATCTGATGGTCAAGTTCAAGTCATCAACCTGATTTTCCCTTCCTTTCTCACCATAAGCATTAATGTCTTGAAGCATACTTACAGCCATCTTCTCAAGATTGGCGAGAGAGGATGTAGAAAAGACCTTAAAAGTACGAGCCAAAGAAGCTAAACGATGAAGAGAACGAAGAAGTTTCTGCGCTTTCTTTGACTGATGTTCATCACCCTCAGCATGCAAAACATAAGCCTTTGCCATTTTCCCCCTCACCACACCATACCCTCGTTGGGTTGCCATTCCCTTCATTGCCTTAGAAAGTCGTCTCTTCGCAATCTTGCTGAAATGCGCATCATGAGGCAATTGAGTGATACGATGAGTCGTTATTTTCATTTCCGACAAATCATCACTTAGCAACACCTCACGATAGTCACAAGGATAAGAGATGAGCGACCCTGTAGTCACATCATAGATAGCACGGGAAAGGTCTGCATTGTATGCTTTGGCAATATCTGACGTATGAAAATGTCCTGTAAATACAACATTCACGCCCACATCAGAGAGTCTATTGCGCACATTCTCATAATCATCCACCACAGAAGTAGCGATTGATTTTTCACTTTGATAAAAATGAGGAACTAATGGATGATGCATCAGAACAACAACCTTGTCACCTGCATTCTTTGCGACTGACGCTTGATTGCATACCCAATCCAGTGTTTCTGCATCCACCTTTCCATCTCTGCCCGAGTCTATACCTATGACCCATAACCCCTTGATTGGTTCGCAAGCATAGGTCAGTGAACCATTGGCACGCAGGGAGGAATGCCCGTACCCATAATGGGTGTAAATCTTCTCAAAAGTAGAATCACTGATAGTAGCAGTCGGTATCGTGCTGTTGCCATCAAAGCACACAGCCCGAACATTTTCCCCTCTATCATGATTGCCTGGGATGACAAGAGTCTGAATACCAGCCTCCCGAAGTTCGTCCAACTTCTTCACTACATATTGATGACTTTGGGTTTCCCCGTCTTTGGTCAAATCGCCCGTAATAAAAACAAGGTCAGGTTTAATCTCATTCTTCATGCGATCAATCATCACATCAAAGAGTTCCCGACTTTCATCCACCAACTTACGGTCATTCTTCAAGAAATTCCTCCAAGCCTTTCCATCCCTCACCAAAAGGTCAGGACTCATCACATGCGTGTCGCTGAGTACCACAATCTTGGTTTGCGCAAAAGACGAAAGGGTACAAAAAACGCATGCAACAAGACTGAACCACCATGATGCACGCGTTTTTCTTTTCATGATCAAAATATCATTGAGACAGTTGAAACATCTTCAAACAATAAAAACGACATTAAATCGCCCGTCTGCTACTAAAATCTATCAATACAAATGACGCTGTCTTCTTACTGACACACGAGGGCTTGAACTTCCACCAGAGGCATTCCTTGGTCGATCCTTGTCACCAGAAGAAGCGGAACCTCTGCGACTGACACGCTCAGAAGAAGCGGAAGACGATGCAGAAACACTACGTTCACGCCTGCCCTTAGTATTAGCCGCGGCTATTGAGTCACGACGAGCCAACTCTACAGAATCCACAGGGGTTTTCCATATATTTTTTTCAAAGTCCGTGAGTTCCTTTTCTATACGACCCTGCTCCTTCTTAAGGAGAGAGTCGGTAGCAGCAACCTGATGAAGAACCTTATTCTGCATATTGTTGGTCATATAAATATCTCCCTTATAGTGATTCGTGGAGAAGAAGTCATCAATAGACATCTTAGCAGCATTGTTCAAATTGCTCACCATCACCTCCTGACCACTCAAATATGCCTTCACATCATCATACTTGACCCAGAAAAGTCCACTCTTCTGCACTTCTGAAGAATAAGACCATTCATCAGCTGCACGATGAAGGATAGGACAGAGTGCCACAACACGACTATGGTAAGTAGCTGTGTTCTGATCATAATAACTACTCTCCTTCACATAATAACTGAGCACATCAGCCGAGGGAATATCGCTTGGCAAGACTGTGACAGAATTTCCATTCACCTCATAATTAATACGATAAGGCTCCAAAAGGTCTGGCACGAAATGCAAGCGAGCTTCTGGATCACGGAAATCCTCCTTCACGTCCATGTACTTGTATGCTGGAATCTTTCCCGTACTCAAGAGTTTAAAGAGCAGTGTGAAGAGATTCATCTGTCCATTCTGAGGCTCTACAGGATAGTATAGAGCCGCATTCTCATCTTTTGTCAAGTCGATAGAGCGATAAATATCACGACGCCATGTGGGATCTTCTGGCACATCAACTGTAGTTGGGAACATTAAACTTGCACGGCTCGGACCATTAGCCTCTGAGTTTTTAGCCGCAGTGGTTCGAGCATTCTGCACACGACTCTTTGCAGGCTGAGCCATCATGACACCAGCCGTACCGAGCGCAATCAATATGAATAAGATACGTTTCATATAAGTATCGTCTTTAATTTCTTTCCATTATCAAAACAAATCAATCACCTCTCTCAATTGATGATTACTTCCACAGGCGTGGTCAAGGTACGCTCTATTCCATCAGGACCTACCACACGTATATGACTGATGTTAAACAGTTTGCCACGAGAAAGAGAGCGGATACGGTTCAGCTGGTTTTGAGAAAAATTTGCACCTTGACTTACCTCAGGCATCACATTGCCCATTGCATCCAAGAAGAGTGTCTCAAAACCTACTACACGGAAGGAGATGTCAAGCAATCCATCATCGATAGCAGCACCGATTCCTCCCGCTGAGATAACCGCCTGCTTGGAGATGCGCCCGCCCTTGAAACGAGAGGCATTTCCTTTGGAATCAGTTGTTAGCAGATAACCTGTAGGATCAGGTAACTTACGCACATGGAAAGTAAACTTTCCCATTTCCTGCTGACGCCCCTCATTCTCTGCCATCACAGTGAAAGTCACATCAGTTCCCACCGTTGTAGGTACAGCCACATAATTGCCTGCATCCTTCTTGGTGAGAGTGCCATTGGTCATGGAGAGACTAATCTTATTGTTTGGCACACCTGGCACACTCACACTGATAGGGTTTTGGTAACCCGCATAAAGCATGTTCATCATTGTGGCACTTACTGTTGCAGAAGGTTCTACCACCGTATATGGTTGAGAGAACTCACGGCGGATGGTCTCTCCATCAGCATTCTTCATGAGAAGATAGCCTCTCAATGTGAACTCACCAGTAGAACTGCACACCGTTTCGTAACGTCCGTTGGAAGACTTGAGCAAGGTGTTGCCCACATAAATCTCAGGGCGTTGAGTAGTGTCCACAGCGGCCATAATGATTTGAGCCGAGAATCTTCCACCACGAACAACCGTCTGTGCATTTGGAATCACATAGGCGTTAATCTGGTTCACACGTACATCTTTCACATCAATATTGGCCACCAACTGGTGTAACATCTCGCCCTCAGCATGACGCACATCCGTCTGAAGTTTAGACAGCAATGTGACAGCGGCTGCCACTGGAGTATTCTCAAACAAATACTCCTGCCAGTTCTTACCCTGTAAAGCCGCCTTCTTAGGAACAGAAGTGGAAAGGTTTTCCTTGATAATCTTCTTCTGGTTCTCATCGTTAATCATGGAAGTGATACCCTCACGATAAGCCTCAATGGCCTTTTTCAGTTCCGCACCACGACCCACACCTGATGCAAGCATCACATGAGTAGCAGCCTCCAGATTGTCCTTGCCCTTAATATCATTCAGGTCTGCGCCACTTCCGTCAGCATCTCTCACAATCTCCATCTTCAATTCTTCAGCCAGATTGTAGAGGTCATCCGACATCTTGCGCACCTTCTGAGCCTTCTCATACCACTGGCGAGTCTTCTCCGGATTCTGTTTCATCGCCCCCTCCAGTTCCTTATAGACCATCTCATTCTGACTGGCAGAATTGAGCTTTGTGCGGTTCAGTCCTTCATCCACAAGCGAGAAGCCATCCAACACATCTGACGACACATTCAGTGCCAACATCGCCATCAGCACAACGTACATCAGATTGATCATCTTCTGTCGAGGAGTTAACTTCTTTCGTATCATCTATTTTCTTTTTGAAAAATAATGAATGTACCTGTTTTATGAGATCTTCATCTTCAAGGCCTCAACCATACGAGCATAAACCTCGTTAAGTTCTTGAAGCTGACCAGCCAGACGCTTGGTCTGTCCATTCACCTCATCAATCGTAGCAGACTGATTGCCCACACTCTTCAACTGCATTTCATAGAAGCGGTTGATACCAGTGAGGGTGCGGTTCATGTTCTCCATCTCTTCTGAGTCGCGAGTGAGTCGAGCACTCTGCTCTGCCACCTTCTTGAGGGTTTCCGTCAAATCTGCCAACTGATTCACATAAGCCTTTGTAGCCTCCTGCATCTCAGGAGTCATGCTCTGGAACTGAGTGGAAGTGAATGCAGAGGAAGACGCAGTAAGGTTGGCAGCCAACTGAGCAGCATCCACAGAGCCACCCACATTGCCTCCACCGTCATTAACAAAGACTGTGCCACCCGTATTGTCCAATGCTGAATATTTAGAGATAGAAGCCTTCACTTTCTTCGTTATTTCCTCTTTTTCAACAGCCTCCTCTGCCAATTCCTGAGCATCCATGCTCTCCTGAGGCTCGAAACCTGCAAGGAAGAACACAATGACCTCAGTACCCATACCCAACCAAAGCATGATGTCGGCACCATCTATATGGGTGAGTTTGAAGAGCGCACCAGCGATTACGACGGATGCACCCCAGCTATATGCGTAGTTCAAGAAAGACTGTCCCCTCTTGGTTCTGAGCCATTTCTGAATGCCTGTATATTGTTGCGTTGCCATGTTATATATGGTTTTTAATATTTCTATTTAGGTTTTACTATCAATCGAAAAGACCTTCACTTCTCATCTACGAGACCTTGAAGCAGTGCCCACCTGTGAGCGCACGCAACGGAAACCGATGAAACTACGTCCCACATTCTGATATTCATACGTTCTCCATGCGCTCTTGATGAAACTCTCAGGGTCTTTCCAAGAGCCACCTCTCACACTCTTCTTCTTCAGCGCATAAGGATCTTCCTTTGCGGCATTATAAGTAAGTGTGGGGTTCATATCGCTCATAGAGAGCACGCCCGCTTCTGTATAGACCGTGCTGGTCCACTCCGCCACATTTCCTGCCATATCGTAGAGACCATTTGAGTTGGCACTATAGATACCAGTCTTGGAAGTGATGAGGTTGCCATCCAGCGTGTAGTTGCCTCTGTCTGGCTTGAAGTTGGCGTAGAAGCATCCCTTATCGCTGGACACACCTTCCTGCTGCCAAGGCAGTTCATTGCCATCCTTGCCACGAGCAGCAAACTCCCACTCAGCCTCGGTGGGAAGACGATAACGCTGAACAAACTTGGCTTGAGCACCCAATCCTTTAAGAAGGAAGTCCGTGCGCCAGTTGCAGAAAGCATTAGCCTGCTCCCAGTTCACACCAACCACAGGATAGTCGTTATAGTTAGAATGAGTGAAGTAAAGGCGCATATACACCTCGTTCTCTGCATTCTGGAAGTCATTGATCCAACAAGTGGTGTCGGGATATACATTCACAATATAAGTATTGACAAAATCCCACATACTGCTCAATGGACGAGTGAGGGTTTGACGATGAATCACACCATCTTCATCAACATAAGCAGTATCCTTAGAAATCATCACCACCTCGTTAGGATCTGTATCAAAGTCAGTATTCAGATTTCTCTCTGCAGAATCCAAGCGGTACTTACGCTTAGCAGCCATCACATGGTCAAACACCTCATAGCGATAGTTCAGTTGCTTCACGTCAAGCATCTTCTCTCCTGTCACAGGATGATAAGTGTAAACACTCTCCATGGCCAACTCCTGATCCTCATCAGGATTGCGAGGAAGCGGTCTGTTCCAGTTCAGGTGAGGGGTGACAGGATTACCATACCTGTCTTCCTCTATCTTATAAGAATCATCACCACCATAGGCTGGGTCTGCCAAACGTTCACGGATGATAGAGTCACGCACCCAATAGACAAACTGCCTGTACATGGAATTGGTCACCTCCTTCTCATCCATCCAGAACGCATCCACACTGATATCTCTTGTCGGAACATCTTTTCCCCACAGGCTATCGGTCTTCTCTGTACCCATTTTGAGACTGCCTCGTTTCACCAATACCATTCCATAAGGAGCGGGTTCCGACATCGATGTGCCACTAATGCCTGTCACTTCGCCACCACTGGCATTAGCACCTCCATTGCTTGAGAAGCAGGAAGCAACCGCCAAGGCAAAGATTATCGCACTGATAGCAAACAAGAATCTTTTCATTTTATCTGTCTTTTTTATGTTCTATTCTATTTCCAAAATCAAAGCCATCTCACACTCTTGTGCCTGTTTCGTCCTTTCTTAAACAAGTCCAGATCTGTTTGATAGCCCACCACTAATTCGTGGCTTCCATTCAACATCCCTATGCCCTCGGTGTACATCTGATAACTGTATCCCAGGTTCACACCATGAAACATGCCACCTGCCAGAAATGTCACAGAAGTCTTGGGACTATAGCCCAAACCACCATAGAATCTCTTCCCTTCATATTCATAGACCACTTTGCACTGAAAATCCTCACGCCAGGAGTCGAGGTCTGACTGCAACAGGAAGGATGGCTGTAAGGTTAATAACGAATTTTTCACCTTGATATTGCATCCACCCATCAAATAATACACACGATCCACCTCCACCTCGTTTGTCTCTCCACAAACAATCACAGGGTTGGCAAGGTGCTGAGCAGACAGGCCCAACCAGACCTGAGGATGATAATAATAGAGACCCGCACCCATATCCACCACGTTACCTCTCACCTCTGCAGAAGGAAAAGCAGGGTCATTCTGCTCCTCCAGCTTCACGCCACTGGGGTCTATCGCCTCTCCCATCAATGCACCTTGAAAGCCCACTCCCATTCTGCCCTTCCTGCCCACCTTGATGTTGTAGGCATACTTCAAACTGATTCGCGTGGTGGAGAACATGCCTATTTTGTCATTGAAGAAACTGACACCAGCGCCATGCCGAGGTCCGATAAAATACACAGGAGCATCGACACCCACATACATGGTGTTGGGAGCACCATCATACCCTGCCATCTGCATGGAATAAGCAGCCGACACATTCAGTTTTCCATCTGTGCCAGAAACAGCGGGGTTATAATATGACTTGAGGGCTGTGTAGTCCGAAAACTGCACATCCCACTGCGCCTTCATCGTTGAAAAACACAACCATGACAAAGCCAGAATCGTCAATAAACGTTTATTCATTCTTCATTAATAACTCTTTTCAGCGTATTTTATTGTATAAAGCCCATCTTTTTTTCATCAAAACCTATGCACTTGAGTTTCACAAATCTCTTCATTTCAGGAAAAACATCGTCTTTCAACCCAACAGGAGTTCGACATCAAAACTCAGATCATTCATAAGCGTGAGCCCCATTTATTCATAAGCGCAAGCCCCATTCAGCCAAAGAATCGCCCACACATTCATTTCCAATTGACGTGAAGCAAAAAACGTCAGACGACCCTTCACGGAAAAACATCCTCTCCCCATGCTTCTATGAGCCTTCGAGATGCCTTCGAGATGCCTTCGAGATGAGTTTTAGATAATTCCATCACCTTTTTCTCGGATGGCATGAAGGGAGATGAAGGCGAGACGAACAATGCTTCGACTGCCAATGAACAATGCCTCAATAGCCAACGAACAATGCTTCGACGGGCAACGAAGAACGCTTCATTTTCGTCCCAACAACAATGCAAGATTCAATAACACACAAATGCTTGAATACCAATACAATAAGACAAATCCAAGAATTCAAGCATGACGAAGGGCGACATATTGACTCTTCATGTATCTTTTTGACCATGTACTCCCTTTCCATTTTATCATGGTATAGGCACAGAAAAAGAGAGCACTAGATTCACATCTCATGCCCCCTACTAAAAAACAGAGTTAGTTAATATATAATAATAAACCTAATATGTTCATGACAAAGTTAAAAATAAAGATTCACATATCACTACGTTTCTAAGAGAAAGTTCACCTCTAAGGCGGAAAAAGACGGAAAAGTGTATCATTTGTCACTTTTAACCATCGCTTATAGCACTTCTGGTGATTTAATTCTCCCTTTTTAACCTGCCATCAGATTTATCATATATTGACACTCACTGATTTACACTAATCTTTTCCATTATGATCTTCATGTCATATCGCATGTTTTATCTGTTGTGTTTGATATATTACGTTCGAATTAATCAACAAGGATTAGAAGCCTCCGCCACCGAAGCCGCCTCCACCGAAGCCGCCACCGCCACCGAAGCCGCCACCGCCACCAAAGCCGCCGCCACCAAAGCCGCCGCCCATGCCTCCGAAGTTACCGCCACCCATGCCACGCATCATGTTCTGCATGCTTAGACGAGTAACAAAGACCTGTGCAGCCTGCACTGGTGTGCAGATTTCGAGGAATTTAGTCAAATACTCCTTATCCACAGCAATCACCTTCTCCTGACTGGCAAACTGTTCCTGAATGAGTTTGTTTGCCTCTTCGTCGGTCATCTTTTTCACATTGATTTCCTCATCAGAGCCCGTAGGATTCTGCGCTGCACGGCGAGCATTTTGGTAATCTACATAGAGAAGTTTGAAAGCCTCCCTCTGGTCTTTTTCTATTTTCAGTTCCTTTGCGAGATTTTCGCCCATATTGGCATACATCTCTGCACTGTTCATACGCTGACGGCCACGGTTATTGCCCTGAGCCATTGCACTGGTTGCAACAAGCACGAATGCAAGTGCTGTGATGATGAAACTTTTCATGATGTCACTGTTTTTAGTTTTAGTTTAGTTATTACTGTTACTTAAAAGTAATATAATCTTAAATGTTTAGTATTTAAGCCTTATTCGTGGTTGTATGTCAAAATATACAAGTGACATACGCTATATATGACCACCCCTTTTGAAGAAAGTTTAATCGCAATGTGTTAAAATAGGTAAAAAAAGAAATGAGGCAGAATGCCCCATTTCTCTATTACTCAACTTTCGCAAGTGAATATTCATTCATCAAGCGACATATAAATTATACATTTTATAGAGTTTATGGAACTTTGGATTACCATCGATAAGAGCTTTGAGCAATTCGCAAGCATCAGCAGAGA
>JAAYDO010000153.1 GCA_012729225.1 Bacteroidales bacterium
CTCTCTAATTGTTCGAGATAGTTTGGCCATTCGTCATTTTTAAGCTTTATTTGGCATATAATATCATCTTCAAGATTTTCAACTTTATAGCTAACCATGGGAAGATAATTTAGGAGAGTAAACATCTGACTACCCATGCGCTTTAAAATGTTTTTTCTAAAAGTATCATATTTAGTGACAGCTAACCGGGGAGGATTGTCAAATTCGGCTTTCCATGGCATATATTTAACACCATTGTCATCATAGATATCATCATATATTACATCATCCATTAAATGCTTATATATGTGTTCACGCTCGTTTTGGCCAATCATTCTAACCTTGCCTTGTTTGCAATCAGAAAGAAGATTCCTTAAACCATCAAACACAATGTGCAAGGCGAAATCGTTTCTATCATGTTTCACCATAAAGGTGGCTTCACAAAATCTGCGAGGAACTAGTTTACAGTTCATAGTCTCATTTAAATCCAATAAGCCACCTTCCATGCATAAGATTATTTGATTCATAATCTTTGGCATAGACATACGTAAGCTATTCCTCATTTCGTTCATCGAAACAAGTGAACGCTGACCTTTTATTTGAGCATTCTTTTCCAAATATAAATATACTGGATTCCGCTTTAATGATGAAGACCTACCTCCATTGTCATTAACAGTAATGTCAAGACATGCCTGTGACAGATAACGTTGTTTAATATATCCGATATGATCTAACCAATGGAAAGCTAATCTTGAAGCTGTAGTATCATTAAAGTCTTCTGCATTCTTGACCCAAACGCTAAAAGGAACAACAATTGGTTCTTTTTTTGTTTGTTCAATAGTTTGGAAACGCTTTATATATTCAACAATTTTATCCTTGGCATCGGTCAAATTAGACCAGCTCATCTGACTTTTAACTAACAGTTCTTTTAGTTTTCTAAAGTCTTCTTTAGACGTTAAACACAGAGCTGGAATTTTTTCTTTTCCATCCTCAAACGCCAATTTATATTGCTTTTCATCACGTCCAGCACGACCAACCTCTTGCAAATAATCTTCCAAGACAGAAGGAGGACTATAATGAACTATATAATGGACATTAGGTATATCCATTCCCATACCAAATGCCTTTGTTGCGCAAAGAATGTAAAGTGGATCTACGCCTTCTTTTCGCTTAAACTGTTCGTAAACATCATTTCGCAAATCAGCATCAAGACCTGCATGATAAAAACCTATTTTATCTATACATTTGTTCAATATACTTCCAGGAGAAGATCTTAATGCTAATTCTGACAAAGCATCAGCAGTTTCCTCACATTGTCTATGTGTACGGCAGAATACGATCATACAACTTAATGAAAAATCTATCTGCTTATCTTCTATAAATTGTACAATCTCACCAATTCTTGCTTCGTCCTCATGCTCGGTTAAAGCAAATGAAATTCCAATATGTTGGCGTATTGGATTATAATCCTCTGCAGTTTGTCCCAATCTTTGAATATCGGGCAAGAAAGAACGAATATCTGATTCCACTTGTGTTGTGACAGTAGCAGAGAACAAAGCGAACATAAAATCGAATTGCTTTCTTAGTTCTATGCAAGTTAAAACAGCATTCCTATAATCTGGACGGAATTCTTGTCCCCATTGTGAAATACAATGAGCTTCATCAAAAATGACATACTCCAGACCGCCATCCATTTCCATACGCTGGAATAGGACATTCATAAATGACTTAACACGGAATCTTTCTGGGGTTATATACAATAGTGCAATTTCACCAGAACGTAGTTTTCGGTAAATGTTTTCAACCTCTGGTCGCTGGCGGTCGCCACTCAGATAATCAACGTTTGTTGCAAATCCTTTTTTATGCAATTCTTCAACTTGGTCTTGCATCAAAGCCCTTAAAGGTGTTATGACCAATGAAAGTTTTTTGGTAATTGAAGCTCTGTAAAGTGCCGGGCCTTGGAAACATACAGATTTTCCTTCACCAGTTGGCATTGAAACAATGCAGTCTCCTCTCTTTTCCCACATAAACGGAAGTACTTCTTCCTGTGTAGGTTTCCATTGATAATCACCAATAAAATGTTTGCGGATTAACTCAATAGCTGTTATTGTGTCTATATCCTCTTCTTTACCTCTACTATCATCGAAATATAGACCTGAGTTTTCAAGGGCTTCATTGTAATCACTATCAGTTTCCCATAGAGTCACCTTGAAAGATTGGGCTTGACAACTATTCGCAATATCCTCATAGTCATCAAAATGTGGATCTATAATATAGAATTGTGTAGCTTCACTATTTGCCATTACCAACGAACAATAGTGCTCATAAATAGGCCAAGCTGCATGAATACATTGACGTGGTGTAGTATGATGAACTTTATCGTCACGCTCATCATCTGCATCTTCTTCCAAATCATCATCAAATGGAAGTTTATCCCACATTAACATGTATCTATCTATGTCCATATTATCCCAAACATAGCAGAATGGTTTATCAGTTCTATATGAACCTACACCATCTATGAATTCTTGCTTGGTAATTATTACCATTCCATTTGAATGGCTACCTATATATTCGAGTTTACGGAAACCATTACCATTTGAGGGAATAAAGAATCCTTGTGATGCTGCATATTTAGTTAGCCTCTCAATTTCTTTCTTGTCATTAACAACATATACTATAGGGAGTTCTTTATTCGTTTCATGTATTTTGTTCAACAAAGCGATTTGGAACAACCAGTATTTACTTCTTTGAGTAGTAGAACTATTAACGCGCATCACCATATCAGCAGTACGTTTTCTACTAACCTGAGTCAAGTTTATATGGCCATAATCCTTTCCCGAGAACGTCCACTTCAAAACTTGTGGTTTAGTTTTGAAATGGTCTAAGAACCGTTTTCTATAAGCTTGATATTGATAATTCAAATAAAAAGCAAATTGACCATTTTGTTCTCTTTCCGCCCAAATATTCGCAGCAAGTTCTGGTTTGGTTATACCCAGCTTCCTTATTTCGTCACCTTTGACAGGAGCAAAATTAGTTGAAGCCATAGTGAAAGGAAGCTTACTTCCACATGCTATTAAATCAGCAAATGTTTTGTTTTCACATACCTTACATTTATGAACTCTGTCTTCTAACTCCGTGCCAATAATGAAAATGTGTTTATAGTCCTTAGAAAGGATATCTTCATCCTCAAAAGAAGTAACATCAATGCAATCAATATGACTATTATAGTGACACAGATAATCTTGCAATTCATCTTCGGTAAACGAAAGTTTATTACTTTCCGTATCAACTACTCGAAGGTATTGAGCAAGATTTTCAAGCACTGGGGTACGTGACACCACACAAAACCGTTCAAGAATGCATTGTTTAATAACATCCTTGAATTGTTTGTCTTTAAGTATGTTGATGTCTATACTCTTATATGCATTACTTATTTTTGAACCAGGGAATGATAATGGTATATATTGAGCCAAACGTGACCATAAATTACTTGGAGCAATTAATAATGTCGCTTCAGATTCTGGAATTACAGCTATTTGATTCAGCTTCTTTATTAACGTGTCAGATATTGGACGTAATTCTTGGAAGAACTGACGTTCAAGATTTGCTGTAGTTCTAAAATATTCCGAGAAATAATCAACACGCAAAGAATTAATTATAGTCCCGATATTATCAGGAAGGACATCCCGCAGTTGTTCAACGAGGTGTTCATCATTAGACAATCTATATAGTTGATTCCAAAACAGTTCGTTGGTTAATCTTGTATCTGCTTCTGCATTGTGCTCTGTATGCAAAGAGTATGCATATCGACATGGGTTTAAAAGTATTTCTATTTCAAGAGTGTCCCATACGAAAGTGCTATCTGGAATTTGCAACCCTTTTTTATTAAGGATCGGTAAATCCCAAAGTTTGATGTTATGGCCTACAATAATTGGTGATTTCTTTAGCTTTCTGAATAATGAATTTATTTGATCCTCTCCAGTGTATGGCCTCATATTATCTTCTGCATAGAAGGCAAATTCCCTTATAGAATCACCGTCAGATTCAAGATCAAAGACACAATATGGCATATTACCTTTAATCGAATCCCACTTCTGACCAATATAAGACGTAAACAGTTTACTTCCTTTGAAATCCTCGCTTGTGACGATTTCTATTGCCTTATCTTCTGGCAAACGACTTACCAACTGATAACTATCGTCAGAGGACATTTTTTTTAATCCACCAAGAAATTTATCATACGTTAAGCCATTAATGACATTATTAAAATCTTCTTCATTCAGATTAACATAACAGAATTTCAGGAATTTCTTTACTTCAAGAACCCCTGCTTCGTTCATGTGCTCTAAAATGATAGATTTATTCTCAATTGCATGGTAAGCATCAACACTTCCAGTTAAATAAAATAATTCTATTATTAGATTTTCACTAGAAATAGAACTGTCTTTTGCGTAAATAACCCATTCTTTTTTATCCTCTTCATTATCGAAATTATCAATAATCTGTTTTAGAGTTATTTCCGATTCAGTGTTTTGCTTACCAATCATAGAAATAACGCTTGGGTGTTTAAGCCAATCTAACAATTTCGTGTATTTGAAAAGGCAGAATCTTAATTCAGCGGTTGGTTTAATGCACTTAGTATCTAACACAAAAGATTGGAGTTCACTTTCACTAAGATGTGACAAATAATTATCCCATTCTTTGTAGTCGTTTGATTTTCTTACATATAAATCATTTAAAAGAATGCGTCTGCCTTCTTCAATAGACATCAATCTATTTGTCAAGTCAAAATCTTCAAAACGCTTGTCTGAAGCAAGTTTTGAAGCTTTTTCATCAGAAAGACTGCATACAAATTTCAGTCTCTCATCATCACTCATGAGCTTTAGAGCATCAATCAATACATCTACATCAAATGTGTCAACAACAGAGTCTAGTTCTGTTTTGCCCATGATTGACACACAAAAAAGAAGATAATCTTTAATTTTATCTTTATCCTTTGATATAAGCGAAGAAACACAACTTTTGTCAGCTATTCTATTAAAAATATCAATACTTTTCGTCATTAAATATAGTTCCGCGAATAGCTTGTCAGAAGTTTTGCCACTATCAATCACGTAATCAATCCACTCCTGCTTGTCAGCTTCAGATTTAAAACTCTCCATCAACAACTCAATGGTATGATGTGAGCCTATGCTTGACATAAGTGCATCAATGATACATGAATGTTTAATCCACTCTATAGAGTTAAGGTATTTATACAAAGTCACCCTAAGTACTGCAGATGGTTCAATTACGTCAGTATTAAAAGTAAAAGAATCACGCTCTTCTGTCGTCATATTTGATAGCAGAAGTTCCCATTCCCTAGGATCAAGCGACTTCTTTTGATACAAATCAGAAAGTACTAACTGACGACCTTCAGATTTCTTAAAAAACCTCTCAACAACAACAGAAAGGATAGACTCACTGAAACGTTTTCCATTAACGGTTCCGTAAATCTTATCATAGCGGCCTAAGTAATTCCTGCAAATATTATAGTCATCACTTGTCGAAGAGAGACATTTTGCATTAATTGCTGCATGTCTGTCTCGATTGGGCTGTTTTTTAAGTTCAAAGGTAATCCACATATCCTCTTTTAAATAGGTTACGTCCTTCCACTGGCTTTTTTCCAAATATAGCTGGACTGGAGAATATGGAGTTGATGTATTATTGATGCCACACATATTGGTTACTACAAATGCGTAGTTGTCCAAAGAACGGCATCTACATACAATTCCAACGAATCTCGGTTGAACCTTTTTTTCTTCGACTTTTGGATATGGTGGAAGCTCTGACAAATCCTTGTCTGTCAGTTCTATATGATTGAGTATCAATTCGGATTGAATATGTAGATTCTGTTTCATCACTATTCAAAGGATTAGTTCAAGAAAGGCTTGATTGAGAAAGACATTTTTCGGTCAGCTTTTTCTATAGAAGTAATAATTACATCTATTTCTTGTCCTTCAGATACAATTTCACTCGGTTCTTTCGTTCCATCAAGAGACATTTCTTTTTTGTGAAGAAGACCTTGAATTCCGCTTGACAATTCGAGAAAGGCTCCATAACTTTGCAATTTTGTTATCTTACCTTTGGCTTGTTGGTTAACTTGATATAGGGTCTCTACATCTAACCACGGATCCTTAGACATCCTCTTAATACTCACCATAACGCCTTTGTCTGTTATCTGTATAACAACAACGTTTAACTCCGTACCCAACTTCAATTTATTCTTAAGGTTATTATCTCTTCCCCAAGAATATTCGGATGAGGGCAAGTAAGCCATGATGTCTCCAAAAGACACTATTGCATAGTCTTTTAGAATTTGCTTTACTGTTGCCTTTACAACATCACCAACGGTTAACTCAACTATTGAATCCAAAGCCATTAGAATATGATTACTTCCTTTTAATTAACAATTCTCGAATATCTACGTTTAACAGGTCTGAAATTTTTGCCAGAGTTTGCAAATCTGGCTGACTGGTGTTAGTACACCATTTCGAAACCGTCACAGGGTCACGTCCAATTTGTTCAGCAAGCCATATATTGGTTTTGCCGGCATCAGCTAAAGCACCCTTGATTCTATTAAGCTTCTCCATTGCAAATAAATTAATGTTGGACGCAAATTTAATAAATATCTTTAAATTTCCGTCATAATATTCACATTAAAATAAACAATGGACCTGATTTTTCTGTTTTTTTAATGAAATTGTCTAATTTGACAAGCAAAATTAAGATTTAAGATATAAAAGTTGAAGGGCACTACTCTCACGAGCGGTGCCCTTCTTTGTATGCCAAAGAAAAAAAAGCAATAACAATTAGAAGATCTAAATTCTGGTTACAAGCACATAGCAGTCAAAGCCAGGCATGATTTCCTTCTTACGGTCGAAGATGCGTGAGAAGTCACGTTTCTTCTCTCTGAGGCACTGACGGCAAAGGAGTTCAAGCACCATGCGGAGCTTGGTAATGTTTATATCGAAAGTCTCAATATACTGTTCGATAGCCTTGTCGTTCATATTCAGCCTAAGCTCATTTCTCTCCAGAGCCTCACAGATAAAGTGAAGGCTGTCCTGTCCAATCCTCGCTTTGTAGAGGTATGGATGTGGAACACGAATGAGGTCACCGACACAAAGAGGTACTCCGTCTTTTGACAGTGGACGGCCACCAATCAGATTCTTACGCAGACGGTCTGCATTTTTCAGTAACTTGGTACACAGGATGGCAAGAGCGCGTTTAGACGCTTTCTTGTTGCCAAAGGTACGAAGATACTCATCGACGGGCATCAGCAACAGTTGCTGGGGGGTAATAGTTTCAATATCAATCATAATTGTTTGGAAATTGGTTGTTATAAAGATTCTTTAGAAAGACAGCACTACACAGGTGTTTCTGTTCGCTTCAGCAGGAGAATACTTGTCTATGCCACCTGCATAGATGGTATATACCCGACTGTCATCAACGCCTCGGTCAAGCAGCAAGCGACGTATATATTCCGCTCGCTGACGGCTCAGATTATCGTTGATAGACTCCGTACCTGTAGCACTGTCAGCAGCTCCAATCACCTTCACCTGAAGACCATGTTTGTTTGCTACTCTGGCTATCTCGTCGAGGTTCATCACCTGGTTCTTTTCGGTTAGGACATCCGTACCCAAGTGGAAAAAGAAGTAGATGGGAGCACCAATGTATTCCTGCCCGTTGAGCATAGCACTCAGATAAGCATTGTCAGTAACGCCTGAGTTGTTGAAAAGGCTATCGAGTGAATAGATATCCTCAGTATCTTCCATGCCATTACGTTTCTGCATAGCTCTTGGCATCGTATTGGGATTACCGTCCCATCCTCGGTTAGCCAGACGTGCGCGAAGACTGTTCAAGCCAGAATAATCATTCTTAGGATATAGGGACTTGATTTTCGTATGTCCCTTGTCTGTCAGCCTGTCCTTGTAGAGGTCAAGCAGACCTTCTATCTCCAGAATCTTACGATACTCTGCCATACACTGCTCATCCTCATGGACACGTTTCGTCAAGTATCTGTTTCGGGATGACAGGCCATTTGCATAGTCCAGCAGCCATTCATTCTGGCTCATGTAGGGCTTTGCATCGATGATTCTTTTATGGCCAACCTTACCTATGGTCACAGACAATCCTGCTGACAGTGTAAGCATATTGTCACCGAACCGACTGGAAGAACCTATGGCATCAAAGTTCTTCATGGTAGTCATACCACTCAGCTCTGCAAGCAGATGCAGACGGTTAGTGATTCGGTATCTTGCTTCGAGACCGTAGGCAAAGGCGAATGGATGGTTAGTGCCACTTCCGTTTCCACTTGACCAGTCTGAGTTATGAACCATGCCTATGCCCAGGAATGGAATTACATCCCATCGGGATAGTCCAAGTTCATTCTGGCGAATGAAAGCGGTCAGGTTATACATGAAGTCTGCATGTATGAACTGGTACTTCATAGTGGCAAACTCTGCGTTCTTGAACTGGCAACCCTGAAACTCAATACGGCCTCCGACGGCTGGAGTGAACCATTTCCCGACACCAACCTGCAAAGCTGGAGTGAGACGGTCGAACAAGTCACCGCAACCTACAGGCGAGCCAAGGAAAGCAGATGTTCCACCCTTGACCTCCAGGAACCAGTTTCTGTCCCATCCTGAGCCTTCGCTGACGTTTCTGAGATAAGTTGGCTGCAGGGATTGCAGCATGACATCCGACGTGACGACTGGCTCCATGTAGGAAGAGTCAACTTCATTTGATTGTCCAGATGCCGGAGCAGTTAGTGCCAGGCATAACATGGACATGATTACAATCTTTTTTTTCATTCTTGTTTTACTTTTTAAGATTACTTACTTTGAGCAATGTATTGACTATAATCGAATTTTCAAGTGGAAACTTCAGCAAAGGATTATCGCTTCAGTTTACGTCCAGAACCAGAGCGCATCATCTTGGTAGCCATCATCGCACATCGACGCGCCCACTCACGATCATCATCTTTAGGGTCTCGTCCCCATCCTGAAGATGGGCCACCTCCTCCTCCACCGTGCCCCTTGGCAAACTCTGTAGCCTGTTCGACATATCCGGCAAACAGAAGCATGGCGCAAGCCACAATCTGGTTCCCGTGTTCAGCAACGTCCATCAGTACTGACTCGTCCAGATGAAACTGAACGTCATCAGGCATCTGTGGGAGTCTCAATCTGAAATCACTGACCACATTCTCATAGAGTGCCTTGGTCACTTCATCACGTACCTTTTGCTGCACCGAAGTAGCCACTTGTGTAGCTTCACCTCGTAGCTCTTCTGTGCGCTCCTTGATGCTCTCAGCCTCTTTCTTCAGCTTGTCAAGTTTATCCTCTGCATCGGACAGCTTCTGCTTCTTATCTGCCAGTTTAGCATTGATGTCTGCGAGTTGTCTGTGAAGAGCAGCTATCTTATCTTCATTGGAAAGCTTGCCATCAGCATTATCCAAAACAGCAGATGCCAGACTATCCAGTTCTCTCTCAACTGATTCCTTGTCCTTTTCAAGATTGAGCACCATTGAGGTGAGACCTTTCACACGACGTTCTGCCAGTGAAATTTCCTGTTGAAGACCTGACAGCACCTTACGATGGTTCTCTATCTTGTCTTCCAGTGTGACACACTCCTCATCGAGCAAACGGCGGTACTCTTCCGTTGAGCGGTGTCTGGCTCCAGTCTCAGTGATGCTTGTGCCACGATAGAGACCCCATTTCTCGTTCACCTTGGCAAAAGCATCATGCATGGCCAGTGTCCTTGCCTTGAACTCAAACTTGTCCTTTCCTGCGAAAATCTTCTTGTAGGCGAAGCGACCATTCTCATCTATAGGCAGAAGAGTAAGATGTACATGAGGATTCATTTCGTCCAAGTGAACGACGAAAGCAGCAATGTTTTCCTCACCGTATCTGTCACTGACGAAGTAGTACATATCCTTCGCCCATTGTTCTATATCCTTACTACGTTTCAGGTGTGAATTATCAGCACCTTTTGCCAGGTTCACCTTCTGGTCACCGAAAGCGATTTCAAGCATTCGCTCACGGCTTCCTCCAAGGATAAAATTCACCACTGTTCGGAACCGAGGTTCTTCAAGCCCTTCATTTGGATCCTTGATACCACGAGCTGCAAGATTTGCTGCAATTCGCTCTGGGATGCTCCTGGTCTTATCGACTGGCTGTATTTTGCCTCCTTTGGTTATCTCGAAATTCAGATGCTCACGAGTCAAGTCATAGTTGCCTGTCGCCAACGCATGTTTTCGACTATTGTCAGAACGGACACGTAGATGTTCATCGCTCTGAGCTTTTGAGAATCCTTTGGAGGTTCGAAAATCAATTACCTGTTTTGCTCCATTCATACGCTTCGTATGGTTGTTTTTGTTACTATCTGTGTCCTTAGCTTGCTAATTCATCTGGACACCTCTCCCTCGTCCTTTTAGGTCGAGGGGTATTAGGCTGCCCCTCCCTATCGTAAAGTGGACAGCAGGCAAGCCTGATGCCCCGATAAGGGCAAGCCCTTCGCGCTAACGTTTCAGTCAGCCTCCGGGCTTGCTCCCGGACTACATGAAAAAAGCAAAAGACTGTTTACAGATTAAAAGCATCATTCGTTATCCTGAGAAGTAAGGGAAGAAGAAGTGTGGTTTGAGTCCGTTTGCTCGGAATCATCTTTCTCCATCTTCTTCAACTTGTAGAACAGTTCACGTAGCAGACGCATGTCCTGCTTTGAGAAGTCACAGACAAAAGCATTGTGCTTGTAAGAGTCTTCATCAGACTTATCAATGTCTGGGAAATCTTCTCCCATCAGAACAAAGTCCATATACATCAAAGCTTGCATCCATTTTGTCCATGACCATTGACCTGCACCTTTGAAAGTGGATGCAACCATCTGGACAAGAGAGTCATCGGATCGTAAGTTAAAGATGACCGAAAATTCCAGATGAGAGAAACACTCTAAGACGATTTTTGCATTATGGTCTTCTCTGTTCCAGTCAGGATCACAACAATCATCTTCATCATTCATAGTTCCGTCGTATGCTTCAAAATAAGCAGCCAGGAACTTAGGAGACAGATTGTATTCGTCCCAGTGTTGGAGAAGAAGGAAAGCGACTTCAAGCACTGTGTCGTAAGTGATGATTGGAATAGAAAGACTGGTGTGGGTACGCAATATGAAGGTATAGTCACGCCCTTGGAGTTCTCGCTTGATGACACCAAGGCTTTCCAGTCCATCGAGGAATGAGCGTACCGTGGCGCGGTGCCAATGCCAATCATTGGCAAGCTCTGAGATTGAACCTGTGAATTCGCCATGACAAAGTGGTGAAATGTCTTTTGATGAGTCGCCTTTATGCGACTTGTCTTGTCCAGACATTTTGCCAATCAAATAGCAGAAGGCATCGAGTTTTGTGAATCGTTCAGTATTTTTCGAGCGAAGGAATTGGAGAAGAGCCATGTCATTCTCCATTCCATACAAAGTTACATTCTTGTTATCCATTTACAATCCTTTAGTTGTGAATACTTGTCTGACTATAGCAGACGTTGATTAAATCACCGAGTGTCCACTTTGAGTGGTGTTATAAGTAGTAGTTCCGAATAATGTCATCCTGAAATTCCTGATAGGTGGCAAACTCCTTATGGGATGGCTTCTCACCCTCCAGCAGACTTGATGGATAGAACCCTGCTGCCAGAAGAATGTAGCCTAAAGTCACACCGAGACTGTACATGTGTGGTGTGAACAATAGTGCCAGTGCTATTGTGAAGACAAACACCATGACACCACGGCTGTTTCGTATGCCATTGATCAGTGAGAGAGTACGTTTTGCCGAGAAGAGATAGAATATCAAAGCAGTGGACAACATCACTCCATATTCACCAGGCTTCATCCAGTAACAGACGAAGTGGAAAAGGATGAGTGTCAGCAGCAGAATCTTACCATAGAACAGTCGGCAATGGGTACTGTAGGACATCCGCTGATAGAACAGTATCATCCGACGCGACGGGTTCTTGTAAAGGAACCAAGGTGCAAGGATTATCACGGAGATTAGCACCAGATGGATCATTGAGAATATCATACTTACACGTTTTTAGAGTTAAACATTAAATTCCGTATTCATCGAGTGTGAGTTTTACTATGCCGTAAGTGGCATCGAGAATGAGACGTTCCACGTCCTGATAGTTCATTTGCCCAGTGGTTAGCCGTTCCCAAAAGGCTGCATCGTGGGCCTTTATCTTTCTGGCAGATTTCTCCAGTACGACTTCTGGTATTATCCACTTCTGATTTTTTTTGTAGCCATTTCGTGCTTCTATGACCTGAAGGTTCAGGGAGCAACTGTAGCATACAGAAATAGTGCCGTCGTGCGGTATGAGATATGGAGTCTGTTTCGGACTGAGTTCTGCGTTTATCCATGTCCTTCGTTCATTGATGATGTCTGCTATTCGTCTGATTAAAGCAAGCTCCATACATTAGCAGAACTCTACCAACAAGTCTTCTTTTGGAACCTTATGAACGAACTTTCCTCGATTCTCATGGCGGTCAAGGTCTTCCATGAGGTCTGTACACATGGCATCCAAGGAATCGTACACTGTGACTGTCAGAGTCTCGACCTTACCAGAAGCATTCGTACTGGCATGTATCTTGAACATGTGGCCGAACTGTGTATCTGAGTATGCACAGCATTGGTGTCCGAAATCAGTATGAGCAGACGGGATGAAATGATAGAGGATGGTAAGTTCCATCTGATCCTCGAATTTGTCCATTACATCTTCCAGGTCATACTGGTGAGACAATGCGTAGGAAATTGTGGCACTCTCTTCGTCGATGTCTGTTTCTGCGATGCTTACGCTATCGAAGAGTTCTGGCAAAATGGCTGGCGCAAGCATCTTGAATTGTTCGATTTCTTCTTGTATCATAGTGATGTTTTGATTAGAGTCCTGATATGTAAAGTTTGAGAATGAGGTTGCTCATTTCTGAAAGTTTCCTGTGATTCTTGCCGAGCTTGTGAGTCTGTTCCATACGTTGAATCTCGTCAGCGTATGAGAGCAGCGTCTTCTCCTGTTCTGGGGTGAGCATAGCCATTCCAAAGGAATCTATGGCTATGTAAGGCTGAATGAGCATCCAGTAATAAGCTTCCTGCTGCTTGTCGGTAAGCTTATCTCTGCGCTTGATGCTTTCAATACAAGATTGGGTATTCTGCACCAAACGGCGGTTCGTGCGCATAGACATATATACCATAACATCCTTGGCATCAAGTTCTCCATCAGTCGCATATCCATAGACGGACTTACATAATTGTTCTGTACCTTTGGTAATATCAGCAAGAGATATATCACTATATTCATTGATATGAGTAAGGAAGGTACGGAATAATCTGTCTTCAGTACGGATGACTGATTTCAGATCGTTGAGCTTCTTAAACTCGATATCGTTTATGCCGGAAAAGAATTTTCTGTATAAGACAAGCGTCTGTCCTTTGTCTGCTTTGAAAACTTCAAGGCTGTCAAGAGAGGCATAAAACGCTTTGGCTGAGTTAAAAGTGGTTTTGATGTCCTCCTCATTATTATATTGTGAGGTGGACTTCTTGACTCTAAGAACGTCTTTGAGTGTTCTGTCTTGTCCAACGGCAAGTCTGAACATCTCAGTTCTGATAGAGTCATGTAAGCTATAGAACTCCGAAGACAGATAAGTATGTGCATAGAATGCAGAATCCTTACTGATGTAAGTATAAACACTATCGCGCAACTCAGACCAGTTGCTGATAGTGGCAACAAAATCATCTGAAGACAGAGATTCCTTTTTCTGTAGTTCAGACAAGTAAACATGATAACTGGTAAGAGCATCTTTACTTGAATCGAAATGATACTTCGACTTGTCAGTGGCACATGATGCCATACAAAGGATGGCAATTATAGTGGCAGAAATAGCCAATATAATGCGAGTATGATTATACTTTGTTTCCTTTGCTTTCTTTTGGTTGACTTTCAACATTGAGTAAAGCTTTAAAGTATTCATGTAACAATTTGGTTTAGTGCTATACATATACTGATAATTGTTTGAAATCCGCTGCAAAGGTAAGTATAATAATCGAAATAGCGAGCAGTATGATTGTAACTTTAAGTATTGTTATAAATGATACTTGAAGTTTGAAATAATCATACTCGAAAGCAAATAGACAGTCGAGTATCAAGTATTAAAAATGCACAAATATCATTTGAGTATGATTATTATTGGAAATAAAAGTGTATCTTTGCATCATAAAACAGGTAAAAACGCAAGTTTCACCCACTAACAAACTGAAAACAAATATGGCAAAGGTAGGTTATATCTTTCTGGCAGAGGCATACGAATCCGTCGAGTCTGATAAGGCTTGGATGGAGAAATTCGGCTGCGTGAAAATTGTCGAAGAGAATGCCGAGGATGAGAAGTTGCGTCCAGAGTGGAAAGCCCTTCTCATGAGTCTTGAACGAGGTGACGAACTGGTATTGAGCAAATTCAGTAATGCACTGCGTGGTAGCAGAGAACTGTCATACTTCCTCGAACTGTGCCGTATCAAGGTGATACGTATTATATCCATTCACGACAAGGTTGACTCAAAGGATGAAGTTTTCCCTGCGTTGAAGACATCTGACTTTCTTGACATGATTGGTTCCCTCCCTGCAGAAGTTGCCACACTTCGTAAGGCTTCTACCCATATCATGCGTTTGCGTACTGCCAAAACCAAGACAAAATCAACAAAATCCCGTCAGGAACGAGAGGCTACGATTGTAAACATGTACAATGGAGGCCATGCCATTGACGATATTTGGGCTGTCAGCGGTTTCAAGAGCAGAAGTTCAATCTTCAGGATCCTGCGCAAATATGGCATAACACTGAATCGTGGTCCACATTCTGGCCCAATCAAGAAATGGAACGAAAGGAAGAACCCGATTATCAAAGAAGACAAACAATGACACTACAAGAAGCAATTGAAGCCCGGCATAGTGTAAGGGCATACAAAAACGAGCCTTTGGCAGAGGATGCAGTAAAGGCATTGGAAGAGCAGATTGCTATTCTGAATCGTGAAGGTAAGCTGCACATGCAGTTAATCCTTAACGAACCAAAGGCTTTCCAAGGAACTATGGCAAAATATGGAAAGTTCCGTAATGCAAACAACTATATTGTCATGGCAGGAAAGAAAGCCGAAGATCTTGATGAACGCATAGGTTACTATGGTGAGCATCTGGTGTTATTGGCTCAGACTCTTGGGTTAAACACCTGTTGGGTAGGTCTCTCCTACTCGAAGGTGCCAGGGACGTATGAGCTTGGCGAAGACGAGAAAATTGCTTGTTACATTGCCATCGGCTATGGTGAAACACAAGGTGTCAGCCATAAAATCAAGACCGTCGAGCAAGTGAGCAATGCCAGTGACATCACTCCGTCATGGTTTAAGAAAGGCGTTGAAGCAGCCTTGCTTGCTCCTACAGCCGTGAACCAGCAGAAATTTTCGTTTGAACACGTTGGAGTAAAAAACAATCGACACCAAATAAGAGCCAAGAAGGGATTTTCCATGATTGGTTATACCAAGATGGATTTAGGCATTGCCAAATACCATTTTGAAATTGGTGCCGATAACACAAACTTCGATTGGGTATGAATATAGAAGAGGTCAGAGAGTACACGTTGTCACTTCCAGGAGTGACCGAAGACCAGGCGTTTGGTGAAGACATCCTTAATTTCCGCTTGGAAGGAAAGATATTCGTCTGCCTATGGTTAGGCGGTGGCAGGTATGATATGAAGGACGGAGTTTCAAGAATCGCCTTGAAGTTATCTCCAGACAGAAATATCGAACTTAGAGAACAATTCTCTACTGTGACACCTGCCTATCATTGGAACAAGACGCACTGGAGCGATGTTTATTACGAAGAAATGGACGAAGCAATAGTAAAAGGGTTGATTAAAGAGTCATATCGGCTTATTATCTCCAAACTCCCAAAGTCTATTCGGGCGAAGTACATAGATTTAGAAGTAGCAAAATGATATTAAAGAAAAGAAAAATCAAATATGCAGCCATCTTCTTTCTCTGCTGGTTTGCCCTCCTGGTCTTCCTTGTAGATGGAGTTTTGAAATTCCAGACACTGGTTGACTTCTTTGGGTCATACATTTTGGTGGAGATAGCCTTATTACTATTGGTCATTCTACCCACATGGACAGTTTACAAATTCACAGAAGAACGATAAATCGGAATTTACGCCTCAGTTATGAAAAGATATATAGTATTACTCACAGCCCTTGTCATTAGTCATTTTGCAATGGCTCAGGATTTCAAGCCGATGGAGCATAATGGGCTGCTCTATCAAGAATTGGTTTTCTGTAATGACGTAAAGGGCAAGATTCCTTTGGTCATCTACCTTCATGGCAGACATGCCAGTGGAAACGACAATCAGAAGCAGCTGTCTCAGGCTGGTGTCCAAGAGATAGACAAATACCTACGGAAGAACGCTATTCCAGCCTACTTTCTTGTTCCACAATGTCCAGAGGACTATGAGTGGGACGGACGGAACGGCAATTCTGGCTACACAGACAAAGTGGTGGATTTGATAACCTTTTATCTGAAGACAAAAGATATTGATATGAACAGGATTTATATATGCGGCGCATCTATGGGTGCATGTGGCACATGGAAAATCTTGAAGGATAATCCCAAACTATTTGCAGCTGCTTTAATCGCTTCGGGTCAGGCCCAACATGAAAAGCCTTCTGACTATACGGACACCCCTTTATATGTGACTGTAGGCTCGGAAGAAAGGAGTTATAATGCCCTGAAATGGTTAACCACAGAAATCCGCAAAGCAGGAGGAAACGTAAAGTTTGACGTTCTGTTTGGGCAGAAACATCGCAATGCGTGTGACAATGCCTTTTCGACAAAAAGAATAAAGTGGCTGTTTTCACAAGTAAGAGATTAGGTAAATTCCAATTTAGCGGACAATAAAAACAAATATGAAAAAGCAACTATTCTCATTTCTCTGCGCTGGTCTCATGCTCACGGCATGCGGACAGCAGAACAAACAAGAAACGACTATGGATTTCGTAGACAACGTAAAGGTGGCACTCTCTGACAGCGGCCACATCAATCTGGACAGCCTCCAGTGGACGCGGGAGCCTGCCGCATGTGAAATCAAGAATGATACCATTCGCATCACCACCGCTCCGAAGACCGACCTCTGGCAGCGCACCTACTATCACTTCCAGAACGACAATGCCCCCGTGCTTCAGATGAAGACGCGCGAGAAGTTTTTCAGCTTCGTGGTGAAGACTGACTTCACGGAGAGTCATCACCGCTTCGACCAATGTGGTATCGTGATGTATCTCAATAGCGAGAACTGGCTGAAGGGCTCGGTGGAATACGAGAACGAGGAGTTTCAGCATCTGGGCAGCGTAGCCACCAACAATGGCTACTCCGACTGGGCCACGACGGCCATTCCTGCCGATGTGAAGACCATGTGGTACCGCTTCTCGCGCCGCGAAGATGACTACTGCATCGAGTGCTCCGCCGACGGCGAGAAGTTCAGCCAGATGCGCATCTGCCACATGTATGCCGGTGCCGACGAGATCAGTTTTGGCATCTATGCCTGTTCGCCCGAGGAATCATCCTTCACGGCTGTTTTCTCCGACATGAAGATTACCGAGTGCGCCTGGAAGGCCCACGACGGCCAGCAGCCAGATAAGAAATAGTAACAGATAAATCGGAATTTATGGAAATCAATAATAGACCCAACCCCAATGAGGCTTTTCCGAATCCGAAGATTCCAAGCCTCTGCTTCATCAAGAACGTGGTGAAGAACCCGCGTATCATCATCGGCGA
>JAAYDO010000175.1 GCA_012729225.1 Bacteroidales bacterium
CGTCCCTTTTGAAAATATCCCAGAAGCGGAACGGGCAAAAAAGAATTACATGAATAGAGTGGCCGAGCTCTTCTGGGATAAATACGGCGATCAAACCTTCAAAAAAGTTGTAGCTCCGCTATTCAAAGACGCGAAAGACAAGATCACATGGCAATACATTCTGTGGACCGTCGAGAATAACAAAGAGAAGATTCTCACTGCCAATACTCCTCACCTATACGCTTTGAAAATTTCCAATAGTGAAGACAACTGGAAAGCATTCATGAATTTTCGGCACCTTGAAACCCGGAAAGCCGAAAGGGAGGCAACGACATGATAGCCTTCGATTCTCGAACCGAGAAAGGAATGCTCGCGGGAATAATCGAATTTCCGGATGTTCGCTACCGCATCGAAGAAATCGATCCGATATATCTCTCCGAGGATGGAAAGAAAATATTCTTCTGCATCCGCGACAGTTTGGCCGAGGACGACGTAATGATATACCGGAAAATCATGAACATGGGGCTGCCTGTCGATCTAATGGACGAAGCGCCAGCCAGCGGTGAAACTACCGGATTGCTGGTGGATCGGTTTCAAAAAATCACGCAACGAATGAAACTTGCTCACATATTTCTGAAGAATGGTGAGCTTCTATCGAAAGAAAAGATGGAGACCGACGAGGCCCTTGAGGACGTCTGGAGATTCCAGCGCGGTGCGGCCAAGTCTTTACAGATCAAGAAATCTGAAGACGTGTCGCACGAAAACATGGACCGTTCGGAGTCAATCTGGGCGGGGAGATACGGGGACATCCAGTGGCCTTATGGAAGAATGAACGACATTCTCAATGGCCTGATGGGTGGAGAACTGGTAGTTGTGGCTGGGCAACCGGGGATGGGGAAGTCTGCGCTGATGGGTTCGCTTGCATATGAATGGGCTCAAAGGGGAATAGCCAGCGGCTTCGTAGCACTGGAAATGAAGGCAGTCGATATTCAGAATAGGTTGCTACAAAGACTCTTCAGAAAATCGCTTGCGAAAGAGATGAAATATCTGACAAAAGAAGAACGCATCGAGTTCTCGAAAGCCGTTGCAAGCTTTGCAAAACTGCCCATATTCTTCGTTGACAACGGGAACTCTACACTTTCGGCTGTGGCTACAAGCATCAAGACGATGCATATGCTCTATGGAATCAAAGTCGCTTTCGTTGATTATCTCCAGCTTATGCGGACCTCCGGCGGCGAAACGAGAGATACCGAGATCGGGATCATGACTCGGACCCTGAAACAGCTCGCTATGGAGCTAAATATCCCTGTCATCATAGGCTCCCAGCTCAACCGTCGCACGGAGAACAACGAAGACGGTCGCCCCAGGCTCTCGAATCTCAGAGAGTCGGGAAACATCGAGCAAGATGCGGATATAGTGGCCTTCGTTTACCGGCCAATCTTCTATGCACCCAAAGGCCGAAAGAAGAAAGGTGACGAAACCGAGGAAGTCTCCGAGCACGACTTTGAAATCATTGTCTCGAAGCAGCGAAACGGGATGCTCGGGACCATTCACCTGAAGTACAATACCGAAAGGCAGATTATATCGGAGGTGTAGTGTGACATACATCATCAAGCTTAAGCAAGGCTCGAAGGTAGAACTTAGGGAAGTCGAAGCCGAAAGCATGCTCGACGCGTATCTGAAAATTCGCAAGACTGATCCTGACAGGGTGATTGTCGGAGGGGAGGAAAAGAAGTGAGGATCTACTATCTCGATGGCGAACTCAGGCCGGAACGCGCTCACGAAGGAGACGCGGGAATCGACCTGAAGGCGGCGGAGGACTTCGTTGTTCTTCCAAAACACTTCAAGGTGGTCCCAACAGGAATCAGGGTCGAAATCGAGCCTGGCCTTTACGGGCAAGTTCTGGGCAGGTCGGGTCTGGCAAAGATGGGAATCATGATTATGGGCGGCGTGATCGACCGCAACTATCGCGGCGAAATCATGGTTCAAATGGCGAACTACGGCGAGAACGTTCTCAGATTCAGGAAGGGCGATCGGATAGCACAGCTAGTATGTATCAAGATAGACGAGACTCTTGAACTCGTTCAGGGGATACCAAATACCGACACCACTCGCGGAGAGAACGGCTTCGGTTCGAGTGGTTTGCGAAA
>JAAYDO010000147.1 GCA_012729225.1 Bacteroidales bacterium
CGTAGTTGGGCCAAAAGGGATGCTTAAAGCAGTAAGGATCCTGGGACCGGTCAGAAAAGAGACTCAGGTGGAGCTTGCTATGACGGATGCCCGTATGATAGGAGTCGACGCTCCCCTAAAAGAATCCGGAAAGCTTGCGGGCACACCCGGGCTTAAGCTCGTTGGTCCCGCAGGGGAAGTGGAGATCGATCACGGCGCTATTGTAGCACTGCGCCATGTCCACCTGTCTGTCGACCAAGCCAAAGAAGCAGGCGTTGTGGATAAGCAGATGATCAGCATCCGTTTTGGCGGAGAAAGAGGCTTGGTATTCGACAATGTTCTTGTCCGCTCAGGGGAAGGCCACGATTCGGAGATCCATTTAGATACGGATGAAGGGAATGCAGCAGGATTAAAAAGCGGCGATCTCGGAGAATTAATAGCATGAAGCCCTTGAACAAATACATCGACCATACGATACTCAAGGCGGAAGCTACGGAAGAGGACATAAAAAAACTATGCGAGGAGGCAATACAGCATGGTTTTTATGCGGTTTGTGTAAACTCCGCACATGTGCTTTTAGCAGCCGAGGAATTAAAATGCAGCGAAGTCAAGCTTGCTTCTGTGGTGGGCTTTCCTCTTGGGGCCGTACATACGGCGGCTAAAGTCTGCGAGACAGAAATCGCGGTATCGGAAGGCGCCGATGAGATAGATATGGTACTGAACATCGGGGCTCTTAAGGAAGGGCGTTACCGCTTTGCGGAGGAGGATATCAGAGCAGTGGTGAAAGCTGCGGAAAAGGGCGGCGCCATTGTGAAAGTCATCCTGGAGACCTGTCTTCTAACAGACGAAGAAGTTGTAAAGGCATGTAAATTGGCTAAGTCCGCAGGAGCTGCCTTTGTGAAGACATCTACAGGCTTTTCCGCTGCGGGTGCGACGGCGCATCATGTCAGATTGATGAAGGACACGGTGGGAGACAAGCTTTTTGTAAAGGCTTCCGGTGGCATAAGGGATAAGGCCAAGGCCTTGGAGATGATAGAAGCGGGTGCGGACCGAATCGGAGCATCGGCCTCGGTAAACATCTGCGGGTAAGCTCCGCTGGGTTACAGTCCGGAGGGGATGTACCGGGCGATCGTTTTAAGTATCAGCGAATGACCGGCTTCATTGGGATGGATGCCATCCTCGCACAGAAGACTTTGGTAGTTTGGTATTTTGAGGAAAGCACTTCGTATATCGATAAGGGGAACACGCTTTGCGGTGGTCAGCTTGACCACCGCAATGTTGTACATTTCCTGCCATCTGTAGATAAATCCGATGTCCCCCATCCACTTCAGGATGTTTTCGGCATTAAGCCCTCTGGTTATCCATGCAAAATATTTATTGGGCTCAAGTGGAGGCAAAGAAAAAAGTACGGGCCGGCAGCTGCGGGAAATGAGGGTATCTATTATCTTTGAATAGAGGTTCTCAAAAACATCGATGGGAGTATTAGGCAGATGCTGAATCAAAGGATTTTGCGATATGGCAGGCCAGAAGAAATCGCAGTCATTTCCGCCGAACTCAAGGCCTATTAAACTGTAACGGGATAATCCGGATGAGAGTTTTTCTATAATCTTTTCACCTTTTGCCAGTGTGCAACCAAACTTTGCATAATTGTCTACGGCAATGCCTGTCATATTTGTAAAGGCTTTTACAAAGGAATCCTCTAAATAGATATACTTGCCTTTTTTGTCATCGTACACAACACCTTTCATTATAGAATCTCCGAAAACACCTATGGTATCGGTCATCGCTATCCTCCTGGAGATGCAGAAATATTTGTCCTCTGAATCTAATTATTAATATTATATAAACTAATATCAGATATGTCAAATACAATATCCGATATTTAGTATTCAATTGCAAAACGAATGTTTTGCTGATACAATACTGCATAAGAGATAAGACGTTATTAGATGTCATTTAGTATATTTTGAGAAAAGAAACGGAGGCGGCAATGGAGGAATTAGAATCATTAAAACGGCGTTTAGAA
>JAAYDO010000119.1 GCA_012729225.1 Bacteroidales bacterium
ATAACTGAACTTTTGCAAAAATGCTTAAAACTGCGCAAAACAATAGCGAGACCAGTAAATATTGCATTTCAGGATTCGCTAAATCGTTGGCTACAGCCCTGCAACGACAGGGATTGGAACCCGCTCCATTCAGCACGGGTCACAGTGCCGGAAAGCTCGTTTGTGCCTAAAAGTAGTCTTATGTCTAGTTATTTGCCGCTCTTATAAATGAATGGCTGGTCAGCCGATTAGAGTATGAAATAACTCTGGCATAGCTCTTAAAGTACACCTGTGGCTTGTTTTACAGGTTCCTTTGGTTATATCGGTAGTACAGAGCCTATAACCTTAATTATTTGGTTCACCTCCCAAAAAGTTGGTGAATTGACAAACGAATAAAAGGACATTACACTATCTTTTGCAATAGGATTTAACCGAAACTAAAACAAGAGGAGAAGCGTAATGTCCAGCCTAAGTATATCAAATTATTTTCCGTTTTCACGTGTAAAAATTACCGAACAGTCAGTTTATCGTGAGGAAAAGCTATCTTCGCTCATAAAGCTAGTTCCTGACAAGAGATACGTTCCATTGTGTCATGAGTGTGGATCGGAGGCAACGACGGTTCACTCCAAAGATCACCTCAGGATATTGCGAGATTTGAACATAGCAGATTCCCAGACATGGCTCCAGGTGGAATACCGCAAAATCTGGTGCGAGAATTGTGGCGGAGTCAGGGTAGAGCAACTGAGTTTCGCGGATGCCTCCAAGCGAGTTACCCAGAGGCTGGCCCGGTATGTATATGATTTATGTAAAGTCATGACAGTGCAGGATGTTGCCGAGCATTTGGACCTTGATCCTAAAACGGTTAAAAATATCGATAAGACCTTTCTGGAGCAGGAATATGGTGTTACTGATTGCGACAATTTACGAATACTGGCTATTGATGAAATAGCGGTTCGTAAAGGACATAACTACATGACTGTCGTGATGGATTATATGACAGGTAAAATCATCTGGATGGGTGAAAATCGTGACAAAGAGACCCTTGACGCATTCTTTAGGATAATGACTAAAAAACAGAAAAAAAGCATTGAGGCGGTTGCCATGGATATGTGGGAACCGTTCATAAATCGAGTGAAACATCATATCCCACAGGCAAAGATTGTATTTGATTTTTTTCATGTGGTACAGTCCTTTGGCAAGGTAATCGATGAGGTTCGCAAGCAGGAATACGAAAAAGCAAATAACCAGGATAAGCAAGTATTGAAAGGCAGTAAGTATTTGTTATTGATGAACGAAGAAAACCTAAAAGACAGCCAAAAAGAGCACTTAGAGAACGTTTTGGAACTGAACTCAACCCTAAATACTTTGTATGTCTTGAAAGACCATTTGAAGCTGATATATTTTTACAGCGACCGGGATATAGTTAAGCAAACCTTAGACCAATGGTGTGATATGGCAGCGACGCTAAAAAATGCTGCCGTCGATAAATTTATCAATAAACTCCGCAAACACCAATACGGCATAATCGAACACGCAGACTACCCCATCGGAACTAGCATCCTGGAAGGCGCAAACAATAAAATCAAAGTCATAAAACGAAAAGCTTATGGCTTCCATGATATGGATTATTTTACGCTAAAAGTCAAACAAGCCTTCGATAACTGAACTTATTTACCAACTTTTTGGGAGAAGAACCAATAATAAGAAAATATTTGCTATTTGCTTCAATTGGCTAAAATGTTACAAAAATCTTATCTCCAACCTTGAGAGAAGTTAGAAATAAATATACTTGTGCAAATAAAAATAAGTCAGGAATTAAGGCTAATAACTAACCCTAATCCCTGACTCCTAATTCCTAATTTCTAATTCCTATCTCACTCTCCCGGCGTCGGATCTTCAGCAGACCAGTTTATGGAATCGTTGCCATACAAGTCTGGATTAATCCGGTTCAGCGAATCGCCATCGCCGTCGGGGGTAGTTGGCCACGGGTCGGAATCATCATAATTCACCCGGTCAACCCGGATAAAGTAGCGCACCAAGCCGTCGGTATCGCCCGGCATCTGCAGCTCGAGCTTTTCACCGCTATTGGACAGCTTACCAGTAGTCCACTGATAATATTGCGTGCCATACGGCATCTGGCCAAATTCATCGATATAGTCGTTAATGTCATAAACCAGCAAAATCTTTTCGCCGGCCAACATCGTTACCCCCAGCGGGAACTCCAGCATAACACCGCTTTCATCCAATATCCGCCACGGTATAATCTCTGCGGTATTGGTATCCTCATACCACATATTAACCGGTTCCGAACTTATATTCGCTATTTCGATATATTCAGCATCGCCATTGCCCAGCGGATTATACATTATCTCAGTAATCACCAGCGGCCCCACCAAAGGCAAAGCATTAGCCTCGCCCGGGGTAACACCGCTCATCGAAACAAAGTTGTACGAGCCGTCGCTCTTCTGGTATCGGCCAAAAGATACTCCCGTTGCCGAAGCGCCAAAATCTTCCGACTCCTGGTAGCCTGTCAGCACGCCGCCAATAGCAGAGCTGAGATAGACCACCTCGCCATTTTCGCTCAAACCAAAATAACCGCCGAAATGCTCGGTCTCATTGAATACCACATAACCCTGAGCAGGTACTACCACCCCGGACGGTATCTGATACTTCTGCAACTTAGTCGCCGAATCGCTCAGATACCAGCCGCCAATATCAATATTTATATTACTGGTATTATGCAATTCAATCCAGTCTGGCAGAGTATTGTGAGAATGAGCCAGCACCTCATTGATAACTATGCTTTTGGCCGGGATCAGCATTTCATACCCGCCGGGCGTACCGCCGGGTGTGGTACTTACCGCCCAATATTCCTTCACATTCCAATTCGCCAGCTCGGTA
>JAAYDO010000003.1 GCA_012729225.1 Bacteroidales bacterium
AATAAATAATGTGATATTTATGCGATTCAAAGAGAATAAAGCTATATATTTGCAAATTGCAGACTTAATTTGCAACAACATCCTGCAGGGCAGGCTGTCGGAAGACGAGCGTATTCCAAGCGTGAGAGAATGTGCTGCCACTGTGGAAGTGAATGCCAACACCTGTGCAAGAGCCTACGACTGGCTACAGGGGCAAGATATTATTTTCACAAAAAGAGGGCTTGGCTATTTCGTGTGCAACGGAGCCAAGAATGTCATTCGCAACATCAAAAAGCAGGAGTTCTTCAATGAGATTCTGCCCGAGGTGGCAAACCAGATGCTCAGCCTCAACATCACGATGGAAGACCTCAACAATGAGATCATCAAACATCAAATGAAAAAATAACATGAGTTTCATCCGCAACAATCTCCTATTGCCATTGGTCGTGTGCATGACCTTGGCAGTCATCTCACTATCCTCGTGCCATTTCTCTCAAGAGGAGAAAAGACAAATCGCCCAATCGCAAAAAGGAAAGGAGTTTTTCCGCGACAGCAAGAAATGGGGTAAGGTGGTCACTCAAACACTATCCCTTAGAGAGTTTTCCCTCATTGAGATGGATGGCAATATAGACATCAATCTCATACAGAGCGAAGAAACAAAGATAGAGGTGATGGGCAACGAAAAGGCTATCGCTCTTCATTCCATAGAGGTCGTGAAAAAGGGCGGAAAAGATGTGCTCCTTGTGAAGAAGGCAAAGAAAGACTATCTCAGACAAGTGCCAAGCATTAAACTCCGTATCGCCATGCCCCACTTAGAAGGCATAGAGGTGAATGGCGAGGGAGACCTTGAGATCAAGGACGATGCCTTCTTCATGGGAAACCTCGACATTGTCATCAATGGCGAGGGAGAGGTGGAAGCACGAGACATCAGTTGTGACTCACTCCGTGTTGTCATCAATGGAGAGGGCGACATGAAAGCCAAGAAATTGAACTGCACAGCCACCTCCATCCTCATCAATGGCGATGGCGGAATCAATGCAGACATCAAGGCTCATAACATCAACCTACAACTGGGCGGAAACGGCGAGGCAGAACTCGACGTAAAGTGCGAGATGCTTTATGTGAGCGCAGGAGGTAATAGCGAAGTGAAACTCAAGGGGCGATGTGTGAATCTGTTCAAGCAGGTGGTTGGCAAGGCCAGCCTCGACTCGCGCAGACTGCATGTGAGTGGTGACATCAAACTACAGTGAATGACCACACACGCCACCTGTCATTGACAACACACCATCTGTTCATCACAAAAACAACAAACCAATCAAACAATTCACCAATATATGATGATTCATCTGAAGGATGTCCACAAGACATATAGGGGTGCTCAACCCTTACACGTCTTGAAGGGTATCAATCTTGATATAGAAGAGGGAGAATTTGTCGCTATCATGGGTGCATCAGGATCGGGAAAATCCACTCTTCTCAACATTCTCGGCATTCTGGACGACTATGATGAAGGAGAATACATGCTCAACAATACACTCATCAAAAACCTTAATGAGACCAAGGCTGCGGGCTATCGCAACAGGATGATTGGATTCGTTTTCCAATCGTTCAATCTCATCCCTTACAAAGATGCCATGGAAAATGTGGCACTCCCCCTATTCTATCAGGGCATGAGCCGAAGCAAACGCAACAAGCTCGCACTGGAATATCTGGACAAGGTTGGGCTGAAAGATTGGGCTCACCATCTACCTGGAGAGATGTCGGGCGGACAAAAACAACGCGTAGCCATAGCCAGAGCACTCATCACCCATCCTCAAATCATTTTGGCAGATGAGCCTACAGGAGCACTTGACAGCAAGACCACCATCGAGGTGATGGAACTGTTGAAAGAACTGAACCAACAGGGGCTTACCATCATTGTAGTCACTCACGAGCAGGATGTGGGCGCACAGACAAACCGCATCATCCATATCGTTGATGGACAAATTGTATGACAAATGCTCTTTCTCTTTCAAGAGAAGAGAGCACATGACAGACTTTTCAACATCGTTTAGAGAAAAAGACACATGATGAATTTTGCCATATCTTTTATAGAAATCTTCAAAGAGGCCATCGCCTCACTCCAACGAAACAAACTTCGTTCTTTGGGCACAGGGTTTGCCGTGTCTTGTGGACTATTCCTGCTGATCATCCTCCAAGGAGCCAGCAATGGCATCATCCACACATTTGAGAGATTCAGCGAGGGTTTTTCCTTCGATGTCATTCAGGTCTTCCCTGGTATCACTTCCATTCCCCACAACGGCATAGAGGAAGGGCGTCGCATCCGACTGGACGAGACAGATGGAGAGATGACCGAGCGTGGTTTCCCAGAGGAAATCAGCATGGCTATCCCACAGATCAGCCATACAGCCTCCTTTGCCGCCTACGGAAAGAACCACCTGAGCAGCGTGTCGATTGAGGGCGCACACCCATCCACCAAAGAGATGAATGCCATCCAGCTGGCAGAGGGACGCTTCATCAATTCCATTGATTTACAAGAGCGACGCAAGGTTATTGTCATCAGCGACAAAGCCTGCAAGAATCTTTTCAAGCAAGGAGAGAAAGCCATCCAGCAACAAATCCGCTTAGACGGAATCAACTTCTCCGTGGTTGGTGTCTATATAGACGACGGAATGAGCAGCAGCAATGAGTTTTACGCTCCTTACTCCACCCTCAAAACCATCTACAGCAAAGGAGTGGAAGTGGATCAGCTGAATCTGAAATCGAAGAACCTCGACACACCAGAGAAGAATGATGCCTTCGACAAGGCTTTCCGCACGGCCATGAGCAAAAAGCATGAGTTTTCTGCCAACGACAGACGAGCACTCTGGATATGGAACTCTGCCAGCGACAATGCAGACATGATTCAAGCCGAAAACATCCTTCACTCCTCCTTCTGGATTTTAGGGCTACTTACCCTACTGAGCGGAATCGTGGGAGTGAGCAACATTATGCTCATCTCCGTGAAGGAGCGCACCCATGAGTTTGGCATTCGCAAAGCCATAGGAGCCACCCCCTGGAATATCATCAGTCTTGTGGTACTGGAGAGCATCGTTATCACAACCATCTTCGGATATATCGGAATGCTGCTCGGAGTCTTCTTCTGCGAATATATGGATGCAACATGGGGCAGTCAAACACTGGGGCAAGGCCCTTCCCAAGTATCGGTCTTTGTAAACCCCACTGTGGATATAAGCACCTGTCTGCATGCCACCATTGTAATGATCATAGCCGGAGCACTGGCAGGATTCTTTCCCGCCAGCAAAGCGGCCCAAGTAAAACCTATTGAAGCCTTGAGAGGATGAACATAAGAATTGACAGCGACCAATGGGTGGAGATATTCAGTGCGCTGACACGCAATAAAACCCGCACCTTCCTCACAGCCTTCGGCGTATTCTGGGGTGTCTTCATGCTCCTGCTCCTGATGGGTGGCGGACGAGGGCTGGAATCTATGCTTGCCACCAACTTTGCAGGCTTTGCCAACAATTCAGGCTTTGTATTGGCATCACCCACAAGCGAAGCCTACAAAGGCTTCAGCAAAGGGCGGAATTGGTCTATTGAGACACGAGACGTGGGGCTCATTCGTGCATCTGTGCCCGAATTGGAGATTGTATCTCCCTGCCTCTCCAACTGGCGAGGAAGTGCAGCCTATGACACCAAGAAACTAAGCGTTTCCGTGATGGGAGAATACCCTGAGGTAAATAATATCGAGGACCGCAAGATACGCTTTGGAAGAGGACTCAACGATGTAGATGTAAACAAAACACGCAAGGTGTGCACCATTGGCAGCCGCATTGTGGAAGAACTCTTCCAGACAGACCAAAACGCCTTGGGACAATTCATCCTTGTAGATGGCATTCACTACCAAGTAGTGGGCATCAGCGGAAAAGAAGAGGGTGGCATCAGCATAGGAGGCAACTCCACCACAACTGTACACATCCCCTACACCACCATGCAGAACGCCTACAATCGGGGTAACGAGGTAGATATACTATGCCTCACCGCCCGAGGAGGATATAAAATGTCAGACCTTCAGAAGAAGGTGGAAGGGGTTATCAAACGCATCCACACCATTCATCCAGAAGACACCCAAGCCGTGCTGACCGTGAATGCAGAGACCATCTTCTCCATGATAGACACGCTCTTTTCGGGCATCGGCATCCTCGTATGGATGATTGGTCTGGGCACGCTCTTTTCGGGTGCTATCGGCGTGAGCAACATCATGGTGGTGACTGTCAAAGAACGCACCACAGAGATTGGTATCAGAAGAGCGATTGGGGCCACGCCAACCGACATTCTCACCATGATCATGAGCGAGAGCATCGTGCTAACCCTTGTGGCAGGCATGAGCGGACTAACCTTCTCGGTCTTTATCCTTCAGATTGTGGAGAACCTCGTGCAAGACACCACACCTGGGGCCGTCTTTCAAATATCGTTCAGCATTGCGGTAGGAGCAGCCACCCTATTGGCCCTATTGGGCATTTTGGCAGGATTAGCACCCACCATCCGAGCCATGTCCATCAAACCCGTAGATGCCATCAGAGACGAATAGAATAGAATAGAAAGGCAAAACATTTCTCCACACAGATAAATCTCAACCTATAATCCATGTCAATACAATCAACGAACAAAACAACACTTAAGATATGAAAAAGTTTTTCAAATGGGCAGGCATTACCCTTGCAGCCCTCATCTTTATCGGGACATTCATTTTCCTTTATCAAAAATCCATTCCCAAAGCGACCGCCTATGAAATCAATCAGGCGACCCTACAGGATCTCAAGAAGACCACCATCATCACTGGCAAGATAGAACCCAGAGACGAGGTGAGCATCAAGCCACAGATTTCGGGTATCATCGTGGAACTCTACAAAGAGGCTGGCGACATGGTGAAGAAAGACGAGGTGATTGCCAAGGTCAAGGTAATTCCTGACATGTCCAGTCTCAGCAGTGCAGAAAATCGTGTGAAACTGGCTCAAGTCTCTCTCAAGCAAGCACAGACAGACTTCGACCGAATGAAAAATCTCTACGGAGAGAAAGTGGTAAGTGCAGAAGACTACGAAAAAGCAGAAAACACACTGAACAATGCCAAGATAGAGATGAACAATGCCAAAGACGCCCTCACCATTGTCAGAGACGGCATCTCACTGAGCAACGCACAAATGAGCACCACACTCATCCGCTCCACCATAGACGGAATTGTGCTCGACGTGCCTGTCAAAATAGGCAACTCCGTGATACTCAGCAACTCCTTCAACGATGGAACAACAATTGCCACAGTGGCAAACATGCAGGACCTCATCTTCAGAGGGAAAATAGACGAGACAGAAGTAGGCCGCGTCTTAAGTGGCATGCCCGTGAAAATCTCTGTAGGAGCAATTCAAGACTTGCTGCTCAATGCCACCCTCGAATACATCTCTCCAAAAGCCGTGGAGGAAAACGGAGCCAATCTCTTTGAAATCAAGGCAGCCATTCAGTTGCCAGAAGGAGTCAATATCAGAGCGGGCTATAGCGCCAACGCCGAGATTGTGCTGGAGAAAGCCAACAAGACCATCTGTGTGCCCGAAGCCTCGCTTGAGTTTGCAGGCGATTCCACCTATGTGTACCTTCTCACCGACAGCATCCCAGAGCAGAAGTTTGAGCGTCGTCCCGTTGTGACAGGCATCAGCGACGGCATTCACATCGAAATCAAGAAAGGGCTGAAGGTAGGCGACAAAGTGAGAGGCATTGAAATCATTGACAAATAGTGAACAAGAAAGACGATTGACATGAGCATGGAATGCGCTCCGTCTCTACCGCCCTACAGAAGCGTTGATTTCCCACCATTCGCTTTCCACCATTTACCTACCACTATTCACTAAAAGCATATATATCTATGAAAACCCTATTATTCTATATCTGTATGACCATAGCCGGAAATGCCATGGCACAGACCCAGACATGGAACTTGAGGCAATGTATCGACTATGCCATCGAGCACAACATCAGCATCAAACTACAAGAAAACAATGTAGAGAGCCAGAAGGTGACACTCAGCACATCAAAGAACAGCCGTCTCCCCAACCTGCAGGCTTCCGCAGGAGAAAGCCTCAGCTTCGGACGTGGCTTGACAATGGACAACACCTATACCAACCGCAATACCCAAAGCACCTCATTCGACATTAACACAAACATTCCCCTCATCACAGGCGGACAGATTCCGAAT
>JAAYDO010000106.1 GCA_012729225.1 Bacteroidales bacterium
GGAATGGCTGATGGCCCTGAAAAAATAATGCCATTATGCAAAGAGAAAATGTGAAGTAGTATTGTATTCATTTGAATTGCAACTCTATTTCGCATTTTCTTCTCATAATATTTAACTTGTCATAAGCATGGTTATGAGAACCTTGTCATAACCATGCATCGGTTTCATAAACTACAAATATTTGTCTCATAATACTTTGTGATTATTAGGAATAGGCAGCATTGTAGCCACCTATCCCTAAAGTGAATTACTATCCAATCTCTGAAATGATGAAGTCAATATGACCAGCAAAGATGTCATCTGCCTTAATCTCATGCTCATTGCCTCGGTCGTTCTTCTCATCACCAATGAAAGTGATGTCTCCGTCTTTATCCATTCTGACAGCAAGGATAACCACGTCACAAGGCTCATCATAGTCGTATGCGGCTACGATGGGACATTCTCCCTCAAAGTGCCACTCATAGCCATCATCCACCTTTTCACCATGAAGTCGAAGTGCGGTTGCAAGTTCTTCCTGCTCTCTGTTTTTCACTTCCTGCACACTGTCATAGATGGAAAAGTCCTTCAGTCGTCCGCTACGTGTGGCGTGAACTTCTTCGCCGTTCTCCTTGTCAGTGTCATACTCATGGAACTGCACTGGCACAAAGTCGATGGGTGCTGCCATCCATGAAATGTTGTTCAACGAATAGCCGTGCTCGGAAAGGAACAATTCTATTTCGTCCTCCAGCATGTGGTCGGCTACGTTTAAAACCTCGATGCGCACGTTGGCGCTGTCCATTACGATAATCTTCATAATCTGATATGTTTAAGGGTTATACATTAGTCTTTATCATAGAGCCGTGAGAGGAATGCTTGCAGTTCTGCGTCCTCAATCTCTGCAAGGGTGCAAGGCTTGAAATCCTTGTCCTGCTCAATCCTCAAAGTGCCAAGTCCGTACTCGCTTGCATCATAGGTGATACTTTCCATTTCGGTTACAGACTGGTAGCCGTACTCCGTCTCTTGCAGTCCAGTAACGATGCCATAGAGCGTAAAGTCATTGCCTTCCTGCTGTCCTTCCATGATGTACCAGCGGATATTGCCAAGGTAAAACACAGCAATGCAGAGAGCATCCTTATGCTTGCCATCCTGTGAATAAAGAGGATAGTCTGCCAATCTCTTCTGCAACTCAGATGTTATCAGGCGGTTAGTCTTTGTTGCACACTCCTGGGTTCTTGCAGTGCTCGAACCTTGTTCGGCTCTGCTGTCATTGTTCTTTTGCATGTTCAAATCTGTTTTCATATCTCTAAGATTTTTTCTCCCTTTCGTTAAGTCCTTTCGGACAGGATTGGGAAGATTTTTCTGCTTTCAGAAGTGCGTACAAGACAATCATGCAAGTCTGACGTGAAGAATACTCTTTTTTGTAGAAAAAGGAAGATTGTTCACAAGGCACGACTTGCAAACTTGTTGAAGGACGCTATAACTTCGCAGAAAAATATTCCCGAAATCCTACGGACGACATGGAGGAACATTATAACTCAGAAAAGAAACCATAGTATCGCCAGAAAGGAAATCGGTTAAAACTGTATCGGGTGGGCTAATTCCAAATCATCTTGCTGTCAGTGGTGACAAAAGTGAAGTGTCATCAATACAAAGAGCCCACTTCAGAAAGAATGGAGCGTTTAGTTCCATCCTTACGGAAGTGGGCATGGATTGAAGACTTTTCACGTCACCACCTTTTGAGGAGTGTCTTCTGTTCATAGTCGTTAGATCTTGAATGGAAGACTCTCACCAAAATTGCAACATGGTTTGGGATTGGTGTGGGGCGAAGCATTATAACAGCTGGGTGGGAATGTCCTTGCAGACACCAACAGCCAGTGCGACAATAATGAACTCTTCGTCTATCTCTGATGACGGAATGTTCATGTCTCACCTTTGATGGAGTGGTTTCCTGCCCATAGTCGATACACTCGACCATGGAGCAAGGAAATCTCTCCATCAAACTGTTAGTGTTTGCGGACATCGGTGTGGGCGAAGGTTAAGCTAAAGAAAGGATTATACGTTATAGCAGGGAAAGAAGTATATTGAAACGAGGACAGCCATTTTTTTATAAGTTGTAAGAAGGGAGGGGCAATGAAGAATGCTGCTGTGGGCAAGAGCATCTTCTTGACGAATGGACATGCAGTATAGGCAAACTGATTAAGTGGGTAACGCTTGCGTCCCACCTACTCAGTTTGTTAGATACCGCATGTCGTTTCGTGATGCTCCTTCCTGCTGAGTGACCTGGCTTTACGTCATGCTCCGCTGACATAAATGAAAGGTCTCTCAGGTGGAACTCCAGTTGCATCCTTCATGGTGTGGGGCGAAGCTGTAAAACATGTGGGTGGGAATGTCCTTGCAGACACCAACAGCCAGTGCGACAATAATGAACTCTTCGTCTATCTTTGATGACGGAATGTTCATGTCGTACCTTTGATAGAGAGGCTTCCTGCCCATAGTCGATACGCTCGACCATGGAGCAAAGGAAGTCTCTCCATCAAACTGTTAGTGTTTACGGACATCGGTGTGGGCGAAGGTTAAGCTAACGAAAGGATTATACGTTATAGCAGGGAAAGAAGCATGTTGAAACGAGGACAGCCATCTTTATATAAGTTGAAAGAAGGGAGGGTCAATGAAGAATGCAGCTGTGAGCAAGAGCATCTTCTCGACGAATGGACACGCAGTATAGGCAAACTGATTAAGTGGGTAACGCTTGCGTCCCACCTACTCAGTTTGTTAGATACCGCATGTCGTTTCGTGATGCTCCTTCCTGCTGAGTGACCTGGCTTTACATCATGCTCAGCTGACATAAACGAAAGGTCTCTCAGGTGGAACTCCAGTTGCATCCTTCATGGTGTGGGGCGAAGCTGTATCTTGGTAAATGAAAATACTCTGGAAAAAGGATAACTCATCGTTTTCGACGAGATAAGGATTATAAAGGTCTTACATAGAAGATTATACAGTTGTGTACATGTATTCACGTCCACATGAATACAACAACACAAAAGAATGATTGCCACCACCAGAACTGGAAAATCTGATAGTGGCAATCTTCATTATTTCAATAAACAAAGGAATAGTTCACGTTAAAACATACATCAGACACCTTCATGGTGGTAATGACCATAGACCTATCCTCAGTGGTGAAACAGTATTGGTAGGAAGTTTCATCGGATGCAGATACGAGAGTGTAGTGTTTCTTCAGATAGTCTATTATCAGACGGCTGTTGGAGATAAGTTCCGTATCAATGACTGAATACAGGGTGCTGTCGCTTCGCAAGAAACTATAGAGAATAGCCTCGTTGCCATTACCCGTCTTATATGCCAACTGAAAACTATCAGCGGTCTTGTTCTCTGCCTCGAAATGGTAACGCATCATTGTACCACTCATGTAAGTTGTTACTTCATCCAAGGACGCACCTTTGATGTGATACGGCTCTACCCATACTTTGAGCTCGGATGATGGTTTTTCAGTTTCTTCGATAATGTCATTATCACCACAAGAGGTAAACACTGTTGCCACCAACAATGATAGGATGGCGGTTAGGAAATACTTTTTCATTGTCTTTTTATTTTATTGGTTACTAATATTTTGAACTATGTTCTCACGTCCACACATATATATGTATTCATGTCTATATGTATTCATGTCCACATGTGTACACGTCCACACATATACATGGCTACATCACCTCATGAATTTCTTTCGACCTGATTTTCTTCACCTTTCCATGCTTGGACTCATAAGCCTCTATACCTTGTTTCATGACATATTCCATAAAGGAACGGATAGTAAAGCATTCTTTGTGGGCAATGGCTTGCACCTTGTCCACAAGGGCTTTTGAGCATATAAAGGAGAAGTGTCGCCAAGAGTCATCAGACTGTTCCTTGGTTGTTGCTTTCGTAGATGGTGCTGGAGCAGCATTCTCTGGTAAAGGAGCAGCCGGCTCTTCATACCTGTCCTGCGGCTTGATGGCAGCATTTCCCAAGATATTGCCAAGCAGGATGTCCATATTCTTCTTTCCCATGGTCTTTATTGATTACGTGAAATAATCTCCTCCGTCAACGCAAGGTAGTCTTTGGCTCCATTGGAGTTAGGGTCGTACTCGAAGATGCTTTTTCCACTTCCTGCCGACTCGGCGAGGGCTATGTTCTCACGGATTCGGGTCTTCATGGTTATGCTTTCGTAGCGAGACTTTACGGCTTGCTCAACCACCTTGTTCAGTTTTCGATGGTTGAAGCGGGCTATGAACACACCTCCCAGGCGAAGAGAGGGCTTCACTCTTTGGAGATTGGTCACAAAAGCATCAAGCATCCTCATTCCTTTGAGCGGAAGCAGCTCAGGAGTCATTGGCACGATGATTTCATCGGCTGCAAGAAAGGCATTCGTGGTGACGATGCCCAATGAAGGTGGGCAGTCGATGAGGATGTAATCATAGTCATGCCTGATTGGGTCAAGAAGCCTACTGAGCAGCTGTTCTCTTGCCAAGAGATTGGTCAGGGCAATCTCCGCACTCGCCATTTCAAGTGAAGATGGCACAAGGTCGAGATTTTCCCTGATATGCTTCACTGGCAATGGTGCTCCATCTACGAGAGCATCAAAGATGCTGGTCTCAATCTCATCTTCGTTAGGGATGAAATACAATGTGAGATTTGCCTGTCCATCGAGGTCGATGAGCAGGACTTTCTTTCCCATTTGCGCCATGCAAGCCCCGATAGAGGCTGTAGAAGTGGTCTTTGACACCCCTCCTTTGTGGTTGGCGAACGTAATGATTTTCTGTTTCATACTTATTTCCATTATGTATATATGTATAAATGTGTACAACTATACAAGTCCACAAGGCTACGTGGCTACTTGTATTAACGTGTACAAAGTTACTGACGTTACTTTGGTTAGCCTTGTCACTTCTCCTGACAGCCTTTATAGTCAGGAGAAGTGTTAGGTAGTCAGAGTATAAACACCTCGTCTCTGAGTACTGTCACCTCTGCACCGCTGCTCACTTGTACAAGCAGTTCCTTTCCATAATCTTCAATGATTGTAGCAAAGCGGCAGCCTTTCCATGGGGTTCCCAGTTCGCAAGACTCTCCCAATAATTCTGATTCATATTCGTACATATTCTGTGTAGGTTTAATGCGAGAGCACAAGGCTTGCTCATGCTCTCGCTTGTTTCTTATTCAAAAGTGAAGACCCGAATATAGAAGTAGGTTTCTTCATTCTCATACTCATACTCGTTGATGAAGTCAACCATCTGTCCCTCTGTGCGTTCTCCTTGTTCGATTCCGGTCTTTGATACCCATTCGTTGATAGCATCCTTCACCGTATCGTAAACGTCATCATAAGCGTCCTCAAATGGTTTGCCGTTTGAACTGACACAACACTCTTCGGGGAAAAAAGAGCCTTCATCATGGACGTAGTAAACTTCGCATCCACATTCACAAACTCGGTAACTGATAGAGAGTTCATCGTGTAGATGATGGTTTATCTCCTCAAAGAGTTCGGTGCACGCATCCCATGCGCTTTCTGTCTCAAACGAGAGAAGAGTATTCTCGTCATCTTCCTCATACTCTGCCCAATAGATATGCCCTCTGACGCTGATTTGCTTTGCTCCGTAGTCGATGCCATAGAAGTCTGCCAATTCGTTCAGCCATACATTCTTGGTGTTCACATTCATGCCCTGCAGGGTCTTCCAAAGGTCGCTCACAGCCTTGCGAGAACCTGTCACCTTGTAGGTGGTAGTTGCTTGATTTGCCATAACTGTCTATTTGTTTATTGTGAAATGTGGGCGGTAGTAGCACCGCCACACTATTAGTATTCTGCTATTACTGCGAAGGTGGCATGATGTTCAAGCCATTCTCTTACGCATTCCATATTATACTCGCTTGTGATGACTGCCGTTTGTTCGTCTATTGCGGTGAAACGTGTGCTTTCGTAATCGTCAATCCATTCTTTCAGATTGCCAACTCCCCAATAAGCCACATCGTTAAAGACTTCATCTATTACTGCAATGGGCGAGTTGAACCTGACAATAAGTGTCTTGTAAGAAGTAATCATCTTGTTCCCTCCTTCCTTTTCATCCATTCGTCACGCTTCTTCCGGCACTCTTCAAGCGTTGCGCATACACAAGAGAAGAGTTCTCCGTCAACATGTCGGTAGTCATATTGTACAAGTGTACGTCTCTTTCTGCCTATGCCCGACTGATATTTCTCGTATTTCTCAGCACCTGCGATGGTGCAGGTGCTTACTCCATTGATAGTCATTTTCTGTTCCATAACTGAATTGATAGAATTGTTACCATTCTGTGTAATAACTCTGGTCGTTGCTTTCGCATTCTTCTGCCCACTCTTCATCTGTGAAATCACTATGTAAGCAATCCTCGCTGCAATAGTAGGCTACTCCCATATCCACACAATAGCCTTCACGCATGAGTTTGCCGCACTCAGAGCATCTACGGCAAGCTCTGTTAGTGTCCCACCAATAATCCACAAAGGACTCAGCAATTACGTCTTCGCTTGTATTCTCGTCCCACTTGTCACGGTAGAAATCCGCAAACTTGCTCAACTCATCCATGCTGAAAAGTTCCTGGTCTGTGCCACTAACACTCCTGGTCAGTCGGCTCAAAATCGATTCTCTTGTCGTCATATTGATATTGTTTTTTCTCCCTTTCGTAGATCAACTACTTCGGGAATGGTTAAAAATTATGTTGCTTTCAGAAGGTGTTACGGCTATCTTGGCAAGGTTTTGATGCAAAATACTACCCGAAAGGTGTGGAGATTTTCCATCAAAGCGGGCAGCCTTGACCTTGCAGGAGATGAGACGTAACCATTACCTTCGCAACAGAATTTCTACCGATTCCCAGAAGTCGATGTATGGCAATCATTATAACAGGAACACCCATTCGACAAAGAAAAGGAGATGCATAAAAAAAAAGCGACCCGAAGGCCGCTCTTTGATGACGAGAAGGGTTATTTGCCCTTCTTTGTCTTGCTCTCCTGTGGAGCAGGAGTTTCTTCTTTCTCCACAGCTTCGTAGAACTTGGTTGCGACGAGAACCACA
>JAAYDO010000069.1 GCA_012729225.1 Bacteroidales bacterium
GGCCGCTCTTTGATGACGAGAAGGGTTATTTGCCCTTCTTTGTCTTGCTCTCCTGTGGAGCAGGAGTTTCTTCTTTCTCCACAGCTTCGTAGAACTTGGTTGCGACGAGAACCACACGGTTGTGCTTGACTCCATCGGCATCCTGCCATTCCTCAGGCTTGAAGTAGCCTTCTACCGTAAGGAGAGTTCCCTTTACAAGGCGATCGAAGGAAGAGGTGTTCTCGTTTTTGCGCCATGCCTCTACATTCATGAAGGCTGATGTGCGGTTTGTTTCCTCGCCATTCTTCTCAGTACGGCTGATGGCCAGTGAGAAACGTGCAACGCTTGCTGTTGAGAACTGATGGATGCTTGCATCCTTACCTACGAAACCGCTTACTACGAAAGAATTTTCAATCTTTTTCATAACTTTGAAATTTTAGAAGTGAAACATTTATTTTTTACGTTGCTATCAGAGTTGGCAAGGAAAGCAGGCAAGCAAGGAATTACCGAATTATTTCACCTTGGCACAGAAAAGTTTTTTGGATGATGTCAGACGAAAAAGTTTTTGAAATAATTCAGGTAATAAGGCACTGGTACTTGATACAATGCGGCTTGCACTAACTTTGCGACGGAAAAAGTAAGTGTGTCTGCTTCGTCCAAAATAAGAAGTGGAGAAAAGTGCAGAAAATCAAGTAGTCGGTGTTAGGTAAAGGAAACAGGTATCTATATCAGATAAACAAGCGATGAACAAATATCGTGCAGATAGCCGTTGAAGGATGGTCGGAAACTGAGTAACAGCATGAAGAGATTGGGGGTGCAAATACGATGAAAAAGACGGAGAGCGCACAAGGAAGGGAACATGAGGAAGGCACACCTGGGGATTAGGATGTCGAGAGTAAACGCAATACGGTTCTCGCAACGATTCAAAGAAGTTAAAGAAAGAGGTAATTCAGCAAGGAGAAAAAAGAAGGACTGACCCTGCCGTCAATGAGCAGCCATCGGGCTCTACTTATGGCATGTAAGTTTAAGTTTAGAATTACTCATGTATATATACATGTTTTCCAAACTCAAATGTTTTCATGGTTTCAAGTCTATTACCCATACTTTCGAATGTAAAAAAGACAGTTTTCCTTCAGTAGGGAGAAGGTATAAAAAAGAGCGACCGAAGCCGCTCTTTATGTAGTATCAATATGTAGATTTACCTGGCAAGGTATGTTTCAACCAGTGTATGCAGTTGTTCTATCGAGAGGTTGGAAGTACCTGTTTCTTCAATCTCTGCATACGCTGCTTTGTTTTTTGATATAACAAACTTACGCTCTTTTCCTTGTATCTCGCAAAGAAGATGGAAATTGCCTTTGTAAGTTTGTTCTACACGTACATTCTCATATAGAATGCCATCAATATCAAATGATGGTGAACTGCTATCAGGCAAGAAGCCCCAATTTGCCAGATGGTTGTTCAAGCAAGTTTCAACAGCAGCTATCCATTGCTGACCTACACCACATTCTTCTGCGTATTTACGGAACTTACAGATAGCAGAAGCAACCTCTTTGATAATGGTTTCTGCCTTTCTGATACCATTATCTTTGGCGAGAGCAAGAGCATCTTCAAGGGTTTGACCTTGCAGCTTTCCTTGCATCATAAGGCAGTGCATAGTCTCTGGAAGGAAACCTCCGACATTGAAAATATAGGTCATGTCATATGCTGGCGATAACTGCCAATGACCGTTTTCGTCCATTAGGAAAGAAAAGTTCTTATTGTGGTCATCGGTGTTGTTGGCAAGGATGTTGAACACCATCCTGCGAAATACCTCTTCCTGTGTGGATTCAGGAAGTCGCATCTTACGACATACCATCAGCAGTTTCTCGTAGCTGTCTGCTTCGGGGTATAAGGCAGCCAGGGTCTGCATGTGAAGCTTACGTTCCTCATCACGATCGAAACGATGCGTTATGAAGTGATTCTGTCCCTCAACTTCAATAAGTTCACATGGCATCATGTTGATACCAGCAGCTGTAGCCATTTTGTAATAAGCCATTTCAAGCTCAGCAGAAGAACGTGAAGGATCACCAAACTTAAGAATACAGTATTCAAACTCTTTTTGCCCAGCTATCTGTCCGCTTCTTATCTCACCAGTCTTTGGATTTATGGCAATGATGGCTTTAGGCTGTCTGCCACCTGCAGAGGTGCCAACAGCTATCAAGGATTGCATCGTCAAAGACTCATCTGGCATTATCTTTACGTTCTCACGCTCAGTGAATATCTTTTGAGCCAAGTCCGTCAAAGCTTTAAGATTGAGTTGTTCGGACTTCTTAATGCCAGATGATTCAGGGATAAACTCCAATGCTCCCATTCCTCGCTTGCCAATGAAAGAGAGAATTTCAAGAGGAGTGATTTCCTGGTTTCGGATGCCGTTCTGTATTCTCCAACATTCGAAGACTTGATTTCCCCAAGCATCAGGAAGGGAATCAGCAAGAAAAGGAGGCAATTTACGGTAAAGCTTCATTTCCTTATCTCCCATGATAGGACGACGGCTTGCAGGTGACTTGGTAGAAGCAATAAGAGGGAAAGGATCTAGTTCGCCACCGATAACAGCAGGATTGAACTCGAAGTACGAAATTCCCTTCCTGCCATCCCATGACAAACGACCGATTTCCTTGTTCCAGAGCATTATTTTAAGGGAGCTTGTTATCATGATTTCTTATGTCTAATTCGTTGAACCTTCTTTTCTGACTTGATGAGATATGCAGAATCTGGAAGTTCTGGCATCAGTTCGTCTAGAGTATTTATCTGGCCGATAGCCTTCATCAGCAATAGGAACGTACCAAGCGACATATTGCCTGACGTTCCGTTCTCAAACTTGTGAATGGTAGTAATGGTGATACCAGATTGCTCAGAGACATCCTTCTGCGTCATGTTACTACGCAGACGATAATCTTTGAATCTCGCTCCAAGCAGCTTTATCAATTCTGGTATGGAATATTCGTAATAGTCAGCCATAATGTCACACTTTTATTTTATACTTTGCTATAATTTATATATTGTTTTATCTTCTATTTTATATTGCGCTTATATTTACGACTGCAAAATTACGCAATGTTTTTGAAATAAATGCATAACGGCAAGGAAAATGTTGGATAAAGAGCAAATTTATATGGTTCTGTAAGGAAAAAGAGAGCCCAAAACACAAAAAAGAGCGACCCGAAGGCCGCTCTTTGATGACGAGAAGGGTTATTTGCCCTTCTTTGTCTTGCTCTCCTGTGGAGCAGGAGTTTCTTCTTTCTCCACAGCTTCGTAGAACTTGGTTGCGACGAGAACCACA
>JAAYDO010000060.1 GCA_012729225.1 Bacteroidales bacterium
AGACTGAAACAAAATGTTTACGCATTGTTTACGCAGACATGAAAAAAGGAGTTGCGCAGTTTGCGTAACTCCTTGATTTTTAGTGTGGACCAGCCTGGGCTTGAACCAGGGACCTCCAGATTATGAGCTTTTTCCATAGTAATTTCACGAAATCACAAATAATGCTAAATATCGGTAAATAAATGAGTTACAAATTTTGTGTATTGCAGAAAAATTCGTAAATTTGCACCGAATTTAGGGGTCTATGTTCACCTCATGTTCACCAAATATTATTCGTAAATGCCTGTAAATAAAGGATTCTGCCATGCCAAAGAAGATTTTTATGTCCACCGATTCGGCTGATTTGGCCAATTTCAGCTACAAGGGTGTCTATGTGTCGCTTACCATTGACACGCGAAAATGGACTGTTACCCAAAGGGATGAAGCTGGTCGCCCAGCTGAACATGACCAGGCTCAAGAGTTACCAATTGTCCTGAGAGTAACCAAGGATTCTAAGCGGCTTTATCTGCCTATTGGCGAAAAATACACATGGAATAATTGGTTAGAGATGTGTAAGCATGAACAAAGTACAAGAGTTAGAGCCGATTCTGAGAAGAGGGCAAACTTAAAGCAACATCTTGCCAAAATAAAGCCGACAATTTGTGAAATGGCAGATGCTGGCACATTCTCTCTTGTTAGGTTGAAAAACGTATATAACGGAGTTGCTGATGATAACGTTACGATATATTCTATTTGGGATGAATATATTCAAAAGAAGAAAGATGATGGCAAGGCTGGTACCGCGAGAGTTGGCAGAGACATCAGGAATAGGTTTATCAAAGACAATGGTATGGACGTTGTATTTGCCGACATTGACCATTCTTTCATACAGAAATGGGCAACGAAGATGAAGAAAGCAGGACTTAGCACAACCTATACAGGCATTGTGTTACGTTCGTTCCGCACTATAGTTAATATTGCCATCAATAAGGGTTTTATAAAAGGTACCACTAAGGAGATGTTTAAGGATTCTGGCTACAATAAAAAAGCTAGTCGCAAACATGAGTTCCTCGATGTGCCAACTATGCGTCAGTTGTATGAGTTTTGGGAGAAGGATGAAGCAACGGATGAAAATGGTAACGAGCTTTACATTCCAAGGGACAAGCACGCATTGTTCCGTGACCTTGGGCTATTTCTTTTCATGTACCTTGGCGATGGGCAGAACTTGGCGGACACATTGCGGTTAGAGTATGACGGGTGGTATTTTGCCACCCACGGAAAGCAATTGAGATTCTATCGCCATAAGACCAAAGAGCGCAATGAAGATGCCAGCGAGGTTATCTTCCCTGTTACACCTGAGATAAAGAAGATACTCGGCAAGTATGCCAATGAGCCCAAACTCGGTCAGCGCGTTTTCCCTATCATGAGTCAGCTCCTAACTCCTGAAAAAGAAATTTGGGTGATACAACGATACAACAAATACATTCGTAAGCATATGGGTAAGGTCGCAGAACACCTTGGTATGGAGCAAAGGCCGTCACCTACATGGGCCCGTCATAGTTTCGCTACGAACCTGAATAATTCTGGTCGAGTACCTTATAAATATATTAGTGATAGCATGGGGCATAGTAGCAATGGCGACATCACTTCAAACTATATCGGCACCTATCCGCTAGAAAAGATGCTGGAATACAATGCCTATCTGCTCAAAGATCCGAAACCAGAGGACAAAAAGGCAGCATTGCTTGAATTGTTAAAGGGGATGAGTGCGGAGGAGCGTGCCGCACTGATGGCTGAAGCTTCAAAATAAGTTATAATCTGGCGCAATCTCAACTTTTTTGTAAGATTGCGCCAAGTTATAAAGTCAAATATCGCATAATCAGATATCACTCAATGTGAGATTTTGGGGTCAAATATGCAAATTATACTAAACAAATCTCAAAAATTACAAGATTTTGTCTTTTATAAAAGATAAAATTGTTATCTTTGCAGCAAATTTTATCTATAAAAGATATGAAAGCAATTGTGAGACAAAGTTATCTTGACAAGATAGCGAAGCATCTTGGTAAGGACACCATCATTATCATAGTCGGTCAACGACGTGTGGGAAAGAGCTACACTCTACGCCTCTTTAGGGATAAGGTTGCAGAAGATATTCATGCAAACATTATCTTCATTGACAAAGAGAAACATGAGTTTGCCGACATTCAGACTGACAGGGACTTGAATGCTTATATTGATGAACGGCGAGACAAGACAAAGACCAACTATATCCTAATAGATGAAGTTCAGGATATAGAAGGTTTCGAGAACAGTATTCGCAGTTATTATGAGGAGCCAGATATTGAAATAGTTGTAACAGGCTCCAACTCCAATATGCTCAGTAGTGACTTGGCTAACAAAATAGGCGGTCGCTACAAGGAAATCTTCGTTCAGGCACTAAGCTATGAGGAATTCATGAAGTTTCACAACTTGTCCGACAGTGATGATACGTTAGCAAAGTTTATTCAGTTTGGTGGATTGCCTGGTTTGAAAAAGATAGGACTTGACGAACAGGATGCAAGGGAGTACCAGATGGATGTCTATAGTACCGTACTGCTGAAAGATGTCATCAAACGGAACAGCATCCGCAACGTACCATTCCTGGAAAACCTTGTTCATTTCCTTGCTGACAATGCAGGGAAAATCATTTCTGCCAACAGCATCTCAAAGTACATGAAGTCACAGGGCGAGAAAGTTACTTCCACCGCCATCATCAATTATGCCAAATACCTGTGTGAATCATACATGATCCACAAGGTGAACAGGTATGACATTCACGGACGGAAGATATTTGAGAGCAACGATAAATTCTACTTTGAAGACAACGGCATTCGTAATGCTCTTGTAGGTGGTTCACGCGAGAGAGACATTGAGAAGGTGATAGAGAATATCATCTACAATCATCTTGTACGCTTGGGCTATGAAGTGATGGTCGGACAACTTCAGGCTGGCGAAATTGATTTTGTCTGTACAAAGCCCAAAGGCGAAAGGATCTATGTGCAGGCTTCCTACATTATAGCCGACGATAACACATATGAGCGTGAGTTTGGTAATCTCCGTGCCATCAAAGACAACTATCCCAAATATGTCATCTCTATGACACCATTGGTTACCAAGTCAGATGACAATGGCATAACCCATCTTCATCTCAGGAGGTTCTTAACGGAAGGGTTGGACAGGTAATATGTATGACTTTTTACCCATAAATCGCCGTTTATTCCGCTAAGATGCCACAAAAATGGCGTTTTTAGCGGAACAAACACGATTTTATCCCGAATTTAACATTTCAAAGACTTTGTCTCTATGGATGAAAAAGTACTATTAGGTTGGAAAGAAGCCCACGCAGATGTCTATTCCAAGTTCAAGCAGGACTTGAAAACACAACTGCTGCAACCATACCATCAGACCATCCTAGACATGGGCGATGAAAACGCAGAAACTCTGAAATCGGTCATTGCCAATTTTGCTGCTATATCAACAGAGAATGGATTTGATATTGATAAGCTCTACACAAAGGCGGTCGAGTCTGATGATGTGTATGCATACTGTCTGTGCTGCTATCTTCAGTTTGATAATGGTGCAGACCGTTTGGTTCATGCCCTTGCGGATAAAGCAGAGAAACCTGACACACAAGAAATCTTAGATGCAGTAGAAGATTATAAACGATTTTACGAGCAGAACCGCAAGCAGGAGGAGTACAAGATAACGGCTGATGAGCTGAATATTCTTTCCCTTCGTCGTTGGCACTATGACCATCCACAAGAATATAAGGAGTTTACGGTCACGTTCCAGAAAGCCTACGATGGCGACATGACTTTCATCCAGAACAACTTTTTCTTCCTCATGGAAATGCTTTCCTTCAAGGGAGCGAAGGGAATGATGAAAGCCGTGGCTTCCTTGTTCCCTGGCAATAAGTACTACCAGCAAAGTTTGATGGGGAGCGATGAGAATCCCCTGAAGGGACGTTTGTCTGAAATGCTTGACTCATCTCTTAATAATGAAGCAATCCGTGAACGACTGCTTCACAAGAACCCCTATCTGTTCAGCTTGTACTATTGGATCATCTTTGATAACGGATTCCTTCATGCAGCCGACCTTATATCCCATACTTTCTTGAAACCAGAAAGCCCCTATTGGGAAAAGCTTATCGGAAGGCGATGCGTGGAAACCCTCATTGGTGCAAGTATCGACAAGGCTCATTATTCGAAGGCACAGTGGAAGGAAGTTACCCAAAAGCTGAAGAAAGGAGAGACCAAGCAGGTTATTGACGCAGCCTTGCTTGAAGTGCAAGGGCGCAGAGGGAGAAAGAGTACATATGTTATCTTGGAGGAAATGCTGCCTTCAGGGGAAGTTCCCGTTCTGATTAGTGAAATTCAGAAAATGCTTTCCGAGTGGAAACAAGTCGATGATGCAGATATTATCTTACCTTATATCTTTGCGGCATTAGTAACAGGTGGACTTATCAATGGTGATTACAATTATCGCACTTTCCATGCAGCTATGAGAGAGAAGTTTCCAGACTACCACATTCGCGAAGGCTTTAACTGGGTCGAAGCCGTTTATAACGCCATCATGTCAGAAGATAACAGTGGTAATCTTGATGTTTCCGATGCCCAGATAAGACGAGGACGAAAGTATGCGAGGGACATAAAACTTCGCCTATTATCGGCTATCAATCCCAATATCAACTAAACTTATAAGGATGCTCACTTAGGGCATCCTTTTTTAATGCCTTCAAGGCTGAACTGTTAAATTCAACCCCTTATTTGTTAACTTTGACTTGGTAGAAATCGTGCTGATTTTTACCAAGGCAACACCCTATGGCATTTCAATACCTTTGCAGCATGAAACCCAAAAATTACATAATATGACAGGTAACTTTATCATGTTGCAAATGGACGACCTCAGGCAGGTTGTCACTGAGATTGTAGAAGAAGTCTGCACCAAGCGCGGACTGAATGAAAAGCCTTCCGTTGAAGAAGGCGAGTGGTTAACCCGTGAAGAGGTGTGCGACATGCTGCACATCACTTACACGACTCTCTGGCGAAAGGAGAACGAAGGTGTCATCAAGAAACACAAGATGGGCCGACGTAACCTCTATTCCAAGAAAGAGGTCACGGACATATTCTCTTCCGCTATAGAAGATGGTGACAATAATAATAAATGTAAGGAGGAGAGCCATGGATGAACCAACAAAACATGTGAACAGTATTGCATTGGCCACAATCAATGCAGTACGAGCGGAAGTCGCACACGTTCCTGACACAGGATTACCCTTGGATGTGTTTCCTGCCAAGGTACAGGAAATCATTCTTGACCTCGCAGCTGAGGACAATTTTCCTGTAGAATACACAGCTGTTGCCATGCTTTCTGCTGTTTCAACAGCTATTGGAAACACGCGACACATCCGACTTAAACCCTCATGGGAGAGCAATCCAAGCCTATACATCATCCTTGTTGGTGAGCCAGGACAGGGCAAGACCCCTCCTTTGGACTTTGCTTATAAGCCTATAGAAGACCACGACTATGCCATGTACATTAAGTTCAAGGACGAAATGGAGCTGTATAATGCTTCTGCTGACAAGGGTAAGACTGATTCAGGAAGTGGTAAGGAAAAACCAGTCTTAATACAAACCCTCCTTTCTGACTCAACTCCAGAAAGCCTGTGGAGACTGCATAATGACAACCAACGCGGTGTTGTGCTGTTGATTGACGAGATAATGGGATTCTTCCATTCCGTTTGCCGATACAACGATAATCCTTTCATGAGCCAGTTGCTTACAGCATATACAGGTAAGCAGGTAAAGGTGACTCGCTGCAATAATCCTATACCAGCCATCATTAGAAAGCCATGCATCAATGTCATCGGTACCACCCAGACCGAGCGCATTCATGAGTTCTTCACAGACGAGAATGTCAACAGCGGATTGATTGATCGTTTCATGTTCGTCATTCCCAAAGAGGTGAGACCTACCCTTTGGACTATTACGGAAAAAGAGAAACCTGCAGGTATTGTCAAAGCTCCTTGTAATATACGATGGAACAATATTCTGACCCGTTTGATTCAGGTGGAATGTCCATTCAGTGAGGATGGCAAGGAACTGGTAACTATAGTCCTTGATATGACTTATGATGCCAAATGCTTGTTTTATAACTGGCGCAACAAACTAAAGGAGGAGGCTTTTGCCATCGGTCGGCAGGGAAGCATGGAAGCAAACCGTTTGGTGCGTCGCAC
>JAAYDO010000016.1 GCA_012729225.1 Bacteroidales bacterium
TCAAAGATCAAATGCTTCCGAGCACAAGTGAAAGGAGTCAGAGACATCCCTTTCTTCATGTATCGTTTGTCGACAGTTTTGGGGTAGCATCCGTACATCTTCCCCACAGGGTTTGTCGGGTGCGCCATTTTTTGTTTTGGTTTCATTTTAAGAACAAAGAAATTGTTCTTGCTATCTAACCTATCTTTGTGTTGATTGATTTTGTTGCAAAGTTCAGGCGAAAATGTAGGTAATGCTTTTTCGTATGCCTCTTGCATATTTTTCAATGAATTTGGTTGCACAACAGCATAGATATAACCATTTTTATATGTCATTGCTTCAATAGAAATAAAGTCTATAAAGGGACATACTTTCGCCTCTTTCGTGTCAATGTTTAATTCGTAATAAGAATAATTTCTACCATAATGCATCCATCCGAAAATTTTATTTCCATCACTAAATACAGAAAGGATTTTGTCGTGACTTGTTTTAAACATGTCACCATTAACCATGTCTTCGTAAGTGTATGGAGCAGATGTTTTTATATCATATTCATCTTGATATGATAGGTCGTTTAAGTTGAAGACAAAAAACTTATTCTGGAAGATGTCGAGGAAAATACAACTATCACCTAACATACATAAAGAAGGGTCATGATGCAAGGGTGATTCTTTCATGGGTTTTGCAGGGATTAGGATTTTTTCCTCAAGTAGATGAAGATTCTCATCAAAGAAATATAACAAATGGTTTCTTGAGTTAAGTGATGTCGAACCATTATGCAATGAGGACAAGATGTATTTACCTTTACTGTAGTCCATTGTCCAATAATAATTCTCGGTGTCAAGTTTCTTGGCAGAAACAAAAGCCCCTTCACTATTATAAAGTTTGACCACATTCCCGACATCGAGTAAGCACACCATACTATCTCCTTTTGTCGTGAAGTCGAAAAGCCATGTATATTCATTTTTTGCGTGACCTTTGTTTCCTACTTTTCCTTTATAACCACCATCTTCGCCAAAGATGTGTACAGCCTCTACAGACCCCTTGTCCATAATGTATATGTCCTCTCCAAGAATCTGTATTTTTTGTGCTTTACTCAGCATGCACGAACGATTGTTTTCAGGTGGGATTAATTGAAAATCCTCAAACATGCTACTATAGGCGGCAAAACTGTCTGCATGAACAAAATTAACATTCCCGCTATTTCGAACCAGATCATTGGATGTTGAACATGATACAACAATAAAAGAAATGAAAACTTGTAATGTTAATAATGTTTTCTTCATATTAGGACAGTTTTGTTATGAAATTCTAAACACTGGATTCTTCTGAGTTTCAGCAAATCTTCAGTGTGCTTGCCATCAGCGTATATGTCGCATGAACCGTCATTCTTGTTATGTTCGTGACTGATAAGGGTCTTTACACCTATTCATTGTTCAATGGGTAGAACTTCCTTCGAAAGGTGTTTTCTACGAAAAAGATTTGGTTTCAAAGACAAGCGACAGAATTCTTGTGAGAATTTTCTGCAATATTAAAGAAAGTTTGTATAAATCAAAAAAACGAACCACTATTTGATGAAAAAGCATGTTTTTTGTGTTGCTTGACACAAACAATGTTTTTTCCCCTCCCAATAATATCAGTGAACGTGAGTCTGTTAAAATGATGTTTGGTTGTATAATATTTCCTCGCAGAAAAGGCAACTCCCCTTCAGCGGTTATCGAACAATGGTTCGTTTGCCATCGAAGCATTGATCATTGACACTTGAAGCATTGTTCGTTGGCCATTGAACAATTGTTCGTTGAAGCATGAAGAAAACTTAGGTTGCGTGATGTGTCTAATTGCAGGACAATCTTGCTGTTGTATCCCAATGCACATCTATTGCTGTTTCCTGCTCTGATGAGGGATTGGAACTTGAAGATTTTATTGAACTCGCATGGCTGTAAACTTTCCGAGTCTTTCGTTGTTCCTTATGCCAACCGCTACGATTATGTGTTGTGCGTCTAAGATATGTGTGAAAAAAACCGTGTATCAACCTGTAGGGAAAGGTTGATACACGGTGTGTTTGGTTCTATGTGCGTTGAACTCTTGCTCTGTAAACTTGTTACTTGTGGATAATCAACACGCTACTTGAATGCTTGAGGTTATGTCATTTGACAATGATGAATCCGCCCTGATCGACCATCGTGATGGTCACGGCCTTGGGGTTGCTCACCTTGAGGGTGGTCTTCTGAGGCTCGCGGTCCTTCAGGTTGTCGCTATAGAGGGTGGCTTGGTCGCCCTTGTTGAGCATGGGAAGATTGAGGGTCAGTTTGAGAGGAGCACCTGTAGCATTGTTGCCTGCAATGTACCATGTGTTGCCATGACGGCGAGCGAGCACGCAATACTTGCCTGGATAGCCGTCGATGAAGACTGTCTCATCCCATGTGGTGGGTACTTCGCGAAGGAAGTCCATGCTGATGGCAGGGGCAGGTGCGCCTTCCTCCGTAGGCTTCATGTTCTTGGTTTCCTCGGTAGGAAGGTTTTCGGGAGTGATGGCGAAGTACTGAACAGGGTTTTGGAAGAGCACGCATGTGGCCAGTTCATGGCAATCGGATGTCTTGCGAGTGACGCCACCCTTGTTGCCACGCTGGATGTGGCGGTTCATGAAACAGCCTCCAAATTCCATACATCCAATGGCATTGCGGATGAATGGATGGGTGGCGGCGTCTTTAGCCTCCTTGTCGGCCGCGCCCTGACCAAAATAGATGTTCTCAGAAGCAAGCACGGCTTCGCTGCCCACGTAGTTGGGATACATGCGTTCCCATCCTCGGGGAATGGTGCAACCGTGGAAGATGACCATGATATTGTTGTCGTCGGCATCAGAGAGAATCTGCTCGTAGTGACGCATGGTCTCTTGCTTGTCGCCTCCGAAGAAATCGACTTTGATGCCCTTCACTCCTATCTCCTTCATCCAGCGCATATATTGCTTGCGGAGGATAGGGTCGCTCATGATGTTGATAGGGCCTTGCTCGATGTCGTTCCACCAGCCACTTGAACTGTACCACAAGAATACGTCCACACCTTGGCTCTGTGCGTATTTCACCAGTTCAGTCATCTTGTCCTTGCCAATCTTGGTGTCCCACCAGTTGTCAATCAACACATATTTGAAGCCCATGTCCTTGGACAATTTGATATACTTCACTTGGTCTTCATAGTTGATGGAGTTGTCTTGCCACACAATCCAGCTCCATGTGCCTTTGCCATACTGATAGTTGTTGGCTGTCTCGTAGCGTGGGGTCACATAGTTCCACGGAATGGTTGTCTCCACAATGGGCTTCAGGCTTGAACCTACCGTGATGGTGCGCCAAGGGGTGGCTCCAGGGAGCGCAAAGGCAGGCTCTACTGTGCCATTGCCATTGTTCTCTTCTGCCATGGGGAACTCTATGGTGTAGAGACCGTTGCCTTGCATGTCTGACAGACGAGAGGCGCAATAGTAGGAATCAACGCCTGTCTCTGAAATCAGCACCCATCCATCCTGCTTCTCTCCTGCCGTTGCATTGACATGGAAGAGGGCAGGGAAGGTGTAGCCATGTCCGTAGCCGCTTCGCTTGTTCATAGGCTCGTCATAGCCATATCCTTCCTCATAACTGGGCTTTGTGCCCTTCCACCCGATCATGGCATCCGACTGAGGTGTGAGGAATGTAGTGGTTTGGCTTGGAAAGTCGAAGCCTGTCATTTCCTTCATGATGCGGATGGAGAACTTCTTCTCATTGCGGTTGGGGAAGTTGGGCAACACATAGCGGAAAGCCACATCGTTGTTGCTCACACGGAAATCTACGTCATACTTATGACCTCTGGCGTTCTTGAGTGTGACCACCAGCTGGTTGGCACTCACATGCACCTGGCTGAACTTGGAGCGCGAGAGTTCGTAGTCGAACTCCAGATATTTTTCGCTCTTGCTGTCGAAGGAAAGATTCTGTGAGAAGTCTCCATTGTCGGCCACAAATCCAAGAGGACTCTCGTCCAACATCTGACGTCCTTCGTACTTCACTTCATAGACAGGCTTGCCGTCTTTCACATCTACGTGGAGTGTCAGTTTCCCATCTGGACTGCTCACGCTTGCCACTTGAGCAGACAGACTTGCTGAGGTCAGCAATAGGGAAAGGAATAAAAGATTGGTCTTCATTTTCATGTTTTTGATGAATGGTTATTGCATGTTTTGTTGTATGTTATTTCTCTTCTTGTTTGGAGGTTTCTTGTTCGACCTCGTTGGAGGCAGGGACAGGAGCGTCGGCGAGTTTGTCTCTCCACATCTCCAATGCCTTCATGGTCAATTCCACGGCTTTCTCCATGCTGCATTCCAGAGTGCCGCCTGACGCATTCTTGTGGCCTCCTCCATTGTAGAACTGCGCACAGAACTCGTTGCAGGCAAGGTCATCTACAGAGCGTGTGGATACTCGGATGAGTGGGCGTTCGGTGTCCTCTCTCAGCAGGATGCTCAATTTGTGCCCTTTGATCTGTAGAGGCATGTTCACAATGCCTTCCATGTCTCCCTTGAGATAATGGAACTGGCTGAGTTCTTCTTTCTTTATGTAGATGAGTGATGCGTGCAGGTCGGGGAAGACTTGTAGTTTCTCATAGAGAACATAGCCTATCAGTTTCAGACGGTCGGCAGAATAGTTGTTCTGTATTTTTCGGTTGATGAGGTCTTTATCAATGCCTTTTTTCAACAGTTCACTGATGATGAGGAATATGTCAGGGTCATTACTGTTGTAGGAGAAGAAGCCTGTGTCTGTAGCCATGCCTGCATAGAGGTCTTCTGCTCCAGCCAAGGTCAGTTTGTCCATATCGCCTAAGGAATTGATGATACGGAATACCAACTCGCAGGTACTGCTTGCCTCGGGGTGGGAGATGATGTGGCGGAATTGCTGATGATTGGGATGCAGGTGGTGGTCTATGAGCAGTCGGTCGCACTTGGTACGCATTACAGCCACACCCAAATCATCTATGCGGCTTATCTCATTGAAGTCAAGACAGCAGATGAGGTCTGCCATCTTGAGTATGCTGTAAGAAAGGCTCTTCTGACGATCAAACATGATGATCTTATCTGCATCTTTCATCCAGTGCAGGAAATCTGGAAAGTAGTTGGGCACAATCACGGTCACATTTTTCCCCTTGCGCTTCAAGTATTCATACAATGCTAATGAAGAGCCAATGGCATCTCCGTCTGGTGATGTGTGAGTGACGATGACCACGTTCTTGCACTCATTCCATTTTTTTCTTGCAATGTCTAATTCTTGTGGTGTTATCTTTTGTTTAAGCATAAATAATCTTTGTATTGTAATAGTCGAGTTGAGAAGGAAGTGCGTTCGCTTTAGGAAGAATCTGCATGGGCTGTGTCCCCAAAGATGGGATGGAGCAATAAGACTCTAAAATGAATGCTCTTCCAGATAGAGTGATAGGGAGGCTTCCCTCCCCTTGTCTGTCTCTTATGATTTGTATTTTTCTTCCAGTCCGTCGTTGATCACATCATAAACCTCTTGCATGATGACCTTGGTCTGCTTGCCTTTGCGCTCTTCTGCTGTGATAGGCTTATGGATGGTGAGTGTCACTGTACCAAAATTGACAGATTTGTCATGACGGCTAAACACATCAAATGAACCATTGATGGTGAGAGGAACGATAGGAAGTCCGATTTCGTTGGCAAGCATAAAAGAGCCTCGCTTGAACTCGGCCATCTTTCCATTGCGAGTACGGCTGCCTTCTGGGAAAATGACCATTGACATGCCGCCTTGAAGTGTTTCGCGGGCTTGTTCCACTGCCTTCTGAATGCCAGAGATGCCCTCGCCAAGGTACACCATCTTGCATTTCACACAGGCATAACCCACAAATGGAATCTTCTTCAGATATTCTTTCATCATCCATTTGAAGTTGTGCCCGAGATAGCCATACACGAGGAAAATGTCAAAATAGCCCTGATGGTTGGCCAGGAAAACATAGCTCTCCTCCTTCTTGATGTTCTCTCGTCCTTCTACTTTCACTCGAAGCAGGTGAAGCCAAAAGGCACTCTTAGACCAAAACTTGGGCAGGTAATATGAAGTGGTGTTGGTATCACCCAAGAAACTGGCTATAATCACGGAGGTGGACACGAAGATTGTGATGACCACAAAGATGGGAAGGGCGATGCAGAAGCAATAGATCTTATAAAGGATGTTGAGAACAAACTTGATAACTTTCATGATAAAAATGATTTAATGATTGAGTGTCTATTTGGTGGGCAAGCCACGTCGAAGAGTTATGATATTGATTTCTGGCCATGCACCAAAACGGAAGGGGAACATTACTGCGCCAATGCCATCACTTATATTAAGTATCTGCTGACCCTCAATATAAGCCCCCGACCATTCGTTGTAAACGTGTGTGACGGGTGACCATCCAAAGAGTTTGAATTGCCCAGCATGCGTGTGCCCAGATAGGGTAAGTTGGATGTTGGTCTCGGGAATGATGCTGCGTCTCCAGTGGGTAGGGTCATGACTCATCAGTACAGTGAAGCAATCTGGGCTCAGTCCCTTCATTGTCTTCTTGAGGTCGCCAAGAGCAGGGAAGGGAGGACGACCGTCATTCTCCACTCCTGCAATGACTAAGGAATCACTTCCTCTGCGAATGATGCGATGCTCGTTGAGCAAGAGATTCCACCCATAACTGCGTATTCTTCTCTGAAGTTCCTTCACATCTTCCTCGCGTTTCTTCTCGTCTGGATATTTGATATACATGCTGTAGTCATGATTTCCCATAACAGCAAACACGCCATCAGGCGCATGAAGTTTGTTGAGATCACGCCTGAAGCCGTCTAATTCAGAACTCTGATGATTGACGAGATCGCCTGTGAACATGATGACGTCACAGTGTTGCTGGTTGATAAGATCCACAATCTTACGAGCATCCTGTTCATTGCCATCACGTAGAGTACCAATGTGCATGTCTGAAAACTGTGCAATACGATAGCCCTCAAATTCTTCTGGAAGATCAGGGAAAAAGAAGGTCTGTTGATGCACTACGTAGTAATGACGGCCGAAGAAATAACCAAAGCAGAGGAGTATGACAGAGAAGATTCCCAGTGTCATTCCTGTGATGCGGAAGAAGCGAACGAAGATACAATCGCCACTATCTTCTCTTTTCTTTGCTCCACGGGTAACCAACCAGTTGATAGTATGACCAATACTGTCCACCACCATGAATAAAGTCTTAGGAATACAGAAGCCTAAGAAAACAATCATATAGATGCTCACCCATGGCTGATGCTCTGGCTTCATGTCGTTGTGGCTCATGATGTATGCGGCTGCAATGGCAAGTAACAATGAAGGTACGAGCCATAGAAGTTTCAGCCAGCGTCGTTGTGTCCAATGACGTACATACATGAAGTAGATGTACGCATCGGGCAATACAAGCATGAGGACAATTAATATGAGTATTCTTAAGAGCATTGTACGTATTTCTTAATCTCTTCGAGTGTCATTTGACGTCGTTGAGCATAATCAGCCAATTGTTGGCCATTGATTTTTCCTACTGAGAAGTAGTGTGCTTGAGGAAGACTGATCATCAATCCACTCACGGAGGCATGTGGCTGCATCATGGCAGAAGAGGTGAGTGTTACTCCAATACTGTCTAAATGAATCAGATTGTCGATGACTCGGTTGAGCGAGATGTCGGGCAGGCAAGGATAACCTATGGCAGGTCGGATGCCTTGGAACTTCTCTTGATGCAGTTCTTCTATTGTCAGATGCTCGTTAGGAGCGTATCCCCAAGTGGATTTCCTCACCTCTTCATGCAGACGTTCTGCACCAGCCTCCGCCAGTCGGTCGGCAAGGGTCTGATACATCATCTGGTTGTATTCATCTTGATGGAAGTTTTGCTCTGTCTCCATCTGGGCGGAAGTGGCAAATACACCAATGCGGTCTTGCTTGAGAGAGGTCTTCGGACGAATGAAATCACTCAGGCACAAGCAGAAACCGTCTTTCCCTGGCACTTGCTGACGAAGCATGGGCAAGCGTATGGGATCTCCGTAGGGATGAGATAGCCCACATTCACAAGGAAAAACCTTCTCCACGAAAATATCATCTTCCTCACTATAGGCAGGCAGAATCTCTACCACAGCCTTCACTTTCAGATAAGGCTGAAGCCTTTGCAGAAACTTCTGGGCTTCTTCATATAGGTGCTTCCCCTCCTCAGATGATCCTGGCACGGACCAAGCATGAAAGAAATACACCCAATTGATGTATGGAGCTAAATCACTGATTCTGTAATCTTTGCGCATGTCTTGATACGTAGAGCCTCAGTTTCTCTCCTCTTTATAAGTTGAACCTCAGTTCTTTTCCTCTAATGCCATCCACCACGATGCCATCGCAATAGGCTGTGATACCATTCACGATGGTGCGACACACTCTCCACTTGAACACACGCTCATCCATAGGAGTCCATTCGCATTTGGTATAGTAGCGTCCCTCCTTCACTTGCCAGTTAGCATTAGGATCAACCAGCGTGAGGTCTGCATAGTAGCCAGGACGAATGTATCCTCTCTTTTCTATGCGGAAGAGTTCTGCAGGGTTATGTGACATGAGAGTAGGGATGCGTTCGATAGGCAGAACTCCCTGGTCGCTCATTTCAAGCATAGACACAAGAGAGAACTGAATCAGTGGCATGCCAGAAGCAGCCTTCAATGCACCGCCCTTCTTCTCATTTGCCAGATGGGGAGCATGGTCTGTCGCCACCACATCAATGAGACCATTAGTCAGTGCTGCTCTCAGTGCCGCTCTGTCCTCTGGCGTTTTGATGGAAGGATTGCACTTGATACAAGAGCCCAATGTATCATAATCCTCTGTGGTGAACATCAAGTGTGCAATGACTGCTTCAGCTGTGATCTTCTTCTCCTTAAGAGGCTTGTTCTCGAAGAGTGATAACTCTTTTGCAGTCGATACATGTGCAATGTGCAGACGTGCTCCAGTGTCCTTTGCCAACTCTACAGCCAGAGAAGAGGAAGCGAAACATGCGTCCACACTGCGAATGCGAGAATGATAGCGGACAGGAAAATCGTTCTGTCCTTTATATTTCTTTTTGAAGGCTCTGATGTTTGCCTCTATAATGCCAGTGTCTTCACAGTGCGCCATCAACAAAAGAGGAGAGGTGGCAAAGATGCGCCGAAGGGATTCGGCACGGTCCACAAGCATATTGCCTGTGCTACTTCCCATAAAGACTTTCACGCCAGCCACACGACTGGTGTCCAGCACCTTCAGTGTCTCCACATTCTCGTTGGTAGCACCAAAGTAGAAAGAGTAGTTTACACGGCTATGATTAGCTGCAATCTGGAATTTCTCCTCCAGTCGCTCAATCGTGGTAGTAGGTGGCTGAGTGTTGGGCATTTCCATGTAAGATGTCACGCCACCAGCAGCGGCTGTGCGGCTTTCACTGGCAATATCTGCTTTGTGTGTCATGCCAGGCTCTCGGAAATGCACATGGTCGTCAATCACACCAGGGAAGAGATACAACCCTGTGGCGTCTATTTCCAAATCGTAAGTCTGTGAAGAATCGTCAGAACCTTCCAGCACTTCCTGAATCATCTCGTCTTCAATCACCACAGAACCAGGAAACTTGCGTCCCTCGTTCACGATTGTTGCGTTTCTGATAATTGTCCTCATAGGTCTTGGGTAGTTCTCTTTCTGCTATTGACTATGGTTTTTTTGTTCTTCTTCACTTGTGGCTTCAGTCTGTTGGGCAGACTGGCCTGCAGGAGTGGGGTATTTCTTGAACCATCCATCCCATCTCAGTCTCATCACGCCAAAAAATGCTTCGCCAAAAATACCACTGTTCATCTTCGATACTCCTTCTGTGCGATTGACAAAGATGACTGGCACTTCCTTGATCTTAAATCCGCACTTGTAGGTGGTAAACTTCATTTCTATCTGGAAGGCATAACCCTTGAAACGGATAGAATCCAGATCAATTGTCTCAAGCACCCTGCGTTTGTAGCACTTGAAGCCAGCAGTGGTGTCATGCACCTTAAAGCCTGTGACAAAGCGGACATACTTTGATGCAAAATAACTCATCAGCACTCTGCCCATAGGCCAGTTTACCACATTCACTCCTGAAATGTAGCGACTGCCAATGGCAAGGTCATATCCCTCGTCGGCACATGCTGAATAAAGCCTTGGTAGATCGCTGGGTGCATGAGAGAAGTCAGCATCCATCTCAAAGATATATTCATACCCCTGCTTCAATCCCCACTTAAAGCCTGTGATGTAGGCTGTGCCCAATCCCAGTTTTCCAGTACGTTCCAAGATGAAAAGACGGTCAGAGAACTCCCTCTCCATCAGTCCTTTTACGATGGCTGCTGTGCCGTCGGGAGAACCATCATCAATCACGAGAATGTGAAAACATTTTTCCAATGCAAACACTGCACGAATAATCTTCTCAATGTTCTCCTTCTCGTTGTAGGTAGGTATGATAACAATACTGTCGCTTTCGTTCATTTGCCGATAGTGATTTATCTATGCTTTTTGTTGTTTTTTTATGTTGCAAAGTTAGCATAATCCCCTCGTTCTCCCAAATAAAAGCACTTATTTTTTGTTAAACCCTTCACTTTTTATCTTTTGCATGTCAAGGTGCGGTTAAACAATGTTAAATATGACGAATAGGACAGGATAGAGGACACTTAGATTGCACTTATGTTTTGGTTTTTTCCTAACTTTGTATTCGATAATGGTTCTTCTCTTGGGGAAAGAACTGTTTTGTGGTGTGGTGTGTTGCGTGAAAGATTATTTCCTTTCACTGATAATACTTACTACCTGGTAAATAAGTTGTAAAATAGAATATTTTAGAAATGAAAAATCAAAATGTGAAGCCTGCTGAAGGTAAACTCGGTATTATGGTCGTAGGACTTGGTGCCGTTTCCAGTACATTCATGACAGGTGTGTTGATGGCCCGCAAGGGGCTGGCAAAGCCTGTGGGTTCAATGACTCAGTATGACAAGATTCGTGTAGGAAAAGGTGCAGACAAGAAGTATCTCCACTATTCCGAAATTGTTCCAATGGCACAACTCAACGATATTGTGTTTGGCGCATGGGATGTTTATCCAGCCAATGCCTTCCAGAGTGCCATGTATGCTGAGGTGCTGAAGGAAAAAGATATACTTCCTGTGAAGGAAGAATTGCAGAAGATTGTGCCAATGAAGGCTGCTTTCGACAAGAATTTTGCCAAGCGTCTTGATGGCGACAATGTGAAGGACTGTGCCACTCGCTGGGAGATGGTAGAGGCTCTTCGTGAAGATATACGCAAGTTCAAGGCAGAGAACAACTGCTCCCGCATCGTGGTGGCTTGGTCGGCATCTACAGAAATCTATGTGGAGCCAAACATGGAGGTGCACGACACGCTTGCACATCTTGAGGCAGCCATGAAGGCAAACGACACTGTGAACATTGCTCCATCCATGTGCTATGCTTATGCGGCCTTGTCTGAAGGTGCTCCTTTCATCATGGGTGCGCCTAATACAACTGTTGATATTCCTGCTATGTGGGAAATGTCTGAGAAGTTGGGTTTGCCAATCGCAGGTAAGGACTTCAAGACTGGTCAGACGCTTGTCAAGTCAGGCTTTGCACCAATCATCGGCACTCGTTGCCTTGGTCTGGCAGGTTGGTTCTCAACCAATATTCTGGGCAATCGTGATGGTCTTGTGTTGGATGAGCCAGCCAATTTCCGCACCAAGGAGGTGTCAAAACTTTCCACTCTCGAAACCATCTTGAAGCCAGAGGACCAGCCTGATCTCTATGGTCATGGCAATGACACTGACGACCAGTATTATCACAAGGTGCGCATCAACTACTATCCTCCTCGCAATGACAACAAGGAGGGATGGGACAATATCGACATCTTCGGATGGATGGGCTACCCCATGCAGATAAAGATTAACTTCCTCTGTCGTGACTCCATCCTTGCTGCTCCATTGCTCCTCGACCTCTGTCTTCTCAGTGACCTTGCAGCACGTGCAGGCAGAAGTGGCATTCAACGCTTCCTCTCTTTCTTCCTCAAGGCTCCTATGCACGACTACACCAAGGGCGAGGAAGCGGTCAATCACCTCTTCCAGCAATACACCATGCTTAAGAATGCTATCCGAGAGATGGGTGGATATGAGGCTGACGAAGAAGTGGATTGATGGCTGACAACTTTATCAGCAGCAGCAATCTCTAATAACAAACCGCATGGCTCACAAGGCTGTGCGGTTTTCGTTTGAGATGAATGTGATGAACTTACGTTTGTGTGAAGTCCCTTCTGACGTAATCTTTATGAATTGTCACGTTCCGCCATTATCGTTAGGGAGAGTAGATAAAGGCAAGCATTTGGGAGAATGAAATGGCTGGCTTTCCCTGGCATTTGACATCTCGTGTGATTGAAGCATTCTTCATGTTTCAACGAACAATGCTTCAATGGGCAACGAGCAATGGTTCAAAAGCCAACGAACAATGGTTCGATGCCCCATGAACCATGTGTGCGTTTTGCTCTTAAAAACATGATGTTTTCGCTTCTCTATAAATGATTGTGTATAAAGAAGATATGAGGATTCTCAGAAGGTATTGGAAAGTCTTTCGCCATCTTGGAAGGCTTGCCCCACGACAAAACCTGCCAAAATCTCTTGCCCCTTCTTTTACGGTGAATGAATTCAAGTAAATATAGCCTGGATTTTGGCAATAAAATGAAAAGAAGGGGTGTGGCTGAAAAGAGATGCAGGTAATCAAGACCAACTTATTTCATCTTGCAAATGAGAGGAACTCATATTGTTCATGATTTTCAGAAGCGAAACATGTTGGGAGCGTCCATGTGAAAGCACCTCCAGATGCTTTGGCCTTATTCTTTGAAACAAACACCCGCATCCCATCATCCTTGCTCCTGCCGTCTATGATGCCTTGGTTGGGTCGTTATTGATGCCTTTCCACCATGCAGTCCAGCACCTTGAGTGCTTCGTCCATCGTTTTGATGTCTTTAATCAGCAGCGACTTTCTTTCTCCGTCTCTCAGGGTGCACATTCTTCCGTGACTGCCTACATACTTCAATACTTTCTCAAAAGCTCGGCTATGGAAATACTGTGGCTCAGTGGTGAAATAGAGAATCATGCGTTTCTGCTTGAGCACCACCTTCTCGATGCCCAAGCGTTGAGCATTCCATTTGATGGGCATCACCTTGAGCAGAGCCTCTCCCACGGCGGGGATAGGACCAAAGCGGTCGATGAGACGCTTCTTGTAGTCTTCCAGTTGTTGCGGTCTTGTGAATGAATCCATCTCTCGGTAGAGGCTCATTCGTTCACTGCTGTTAGGCACATATTCTTCGGGGAAGAAGGCTTGGATGTCACTTTCCACATTCGATTCTGCCACGAACTTCTCACCGCTCAACTTGCCTTCTTCGTCCTTGTCTTGGTCGGCGAATAGTGTGCTGAACTCGTGCTCTTTCAGTTCGGCAACTGCTTCATTCAGAATCTTTTGGTAGGTCTCATAGCCTAAGTCGGTGATGAAACCGCTCTGTTCTGCTCCCAGCATATTGCCCGCACCTCTGATGTCAAGGTCCTGCATGGCGATATGAATGCCACTGCCCAAGTCGCTGAAGTTCTCCACAGCCTGCAATCGTCTTCTGGTCACATCGTTGAGTGCCGCAAGAGGAGGAGCAATCAGATAGCAGAAAGCCTTCTTCGTGCCTCGTCCCACGCGACCTCTCATCTGGTGAATGTCTGATAGTCCATAGTTTTGAGCACTATTGATGATGATGGTGTTGGCGTTTGGCACGTCAATGCCACTCTCTATGATCGTGGTGGAAATCAGGACATCATAGTCATAGTTCATGAAGTCGAGGAGAATCTTCTCCAGTTCCTGGGGATTCATCTGCCCATGCCCCACACATACTCGTGCGTCAGGTACATACTTGTGAACCATTTCCTCCAGTTCGTGAAGGTTGCTGATTTTGTTGTTCACAATAAATACCTGCCCGTTTCGGCTCATCTCAAAGTTGATGGCTTCAGCGAATAGTTCTGGCGAGAAAGTGTGAATCTCTGTCTGGATGGGGTATCTGTTGGGTGGAGGAGTCTGAATGATGGAGAGGTCTCTTGCCCCTAAGAGTGAGAACTGCAATGTCCTCGGGATAGGGGTGGCTGTCAGAGTGAGTGTGTCCACATTCACCTTCATCGCCCTCAGTCTCTCTTTGGTCGAAACTCCAAACTTCTGTTCCTCGTCAATAATCAGCAATCCCAAATCCTTGAAATGCACTTGCTTCCCAATCAATTTATGTGTGCCGATGATAATGTCCACTTTGCCATCCTTGAGGTCGTCAAGTACGCCCTTCAACACTTTAGGCGAACGTGCTCTGGTTATATAATCAACCCTGACAGGGAAGTCTTTCAACCTTGAGGAGAAAGTCTGGAAATGCTGGTAGGCCAATACGGTGGTAGGCACCATCACTGCCACCTGCTTGCCGTCTGTGGCGGCCTTGAATGCGGCTCTGATTGCCACTTCTGTCTTGCCAAATCCCACATCTCCGCATACCAATCTATCCATCGGACGCTCCTTCTCCATGTCAGCCTTCACGTCTTGGGTAGCCTTCAGTTGGTCGGGTGTGTCTTCATAGACAAAACTTGCCTCCAGTTCATGTTGCATGTAGCCATCCTTGCTGTAGGAAAAACCCTTCTCCTTCAGGCGGGCCGCATACAGTTTGATGAGGTCGCGTGCAATGTCCTTCACTTTGGCTTTCACGCGTTCCTTCATGCGTTCCCATGCGCCTCCACCTATTCTGTTCAGTGTGGGGGGCTCGCCCTCTTTCCCCTTGTATTTGGAAATCTTGTGCAAGGCATGAATGGACACATAGACTGTATCGTCGTTCTTATAGATAATCTTGATCATCTCCTGCATCATATCGCCTTGAGGGACTCTGACAAGTCCTCCAAAACGTCCCACTCCATGATCGATATGCACCACATAGTCATCTACGTCAAACTGCTGTAACTCCTTCAGTGTGAGTGCTACCTTACCCTGCCTTGCCTTGTCGCTTTTCAGGTTGTATTTGTGAAAACGGTCAAACAACTGATGGTCTGTGAAGAAACAAACCTTCAGTGTGTTGTCGATGAATCCCTCATGAATGGCATTGTTGATAGGCTGGAAATGGATCACATCAACCTCTGTCTTCGCCATCTCTTCAAAGATGTCTTGCAGACGCTTGATTTGCTTCTCGCTATCTGAAAAGATGTATATTTTGTATCCATCATCCATGAGTTTGTGAAACTCTTTGTCCACGAGTTCAAAGTTCTTGTGGAACAAAGGTTGTGGTGAGGTGGAGAAATGCACAGCCTGATGGTCGTTCGATGTGTTTTTCTTCAGTTCCAGATGTCGGAACTTCACGATTTCCCTCTTGAAAGTATCCTCGTCAATGATGAAGTGGTCCACCAGTGACTCATCGTTGGTTTCTGCCTCCGATTGGGCTTGTGTGGAGAAGCCCTCCTTGTGAATCTGTGCAATCTTGTCGCACACATACAGCAGGCTCTGTGTCACCACAATGGTGTCTTGAGGAAGAAATTCCATGAAGGAAATATATTCTACATTAGCCTTCTCCATCTTTGGCACAATGGTCATGCCCTTCACCTTCTCCTCGCTTAATTGTGTGGTTACATCGAAGGTTCGGATACTATCCACCTCATCACCAAAGAAGTCAATACGATAGGGCTGGTATGAAGAGAAGGAATAGATGTCCACGATGCTGCCTCTGATGGCAAACTGGCCAGGCTCATACACGTAATCTGTCCGTTCAAAGCCTAAGTCGAAGATGCTTCTCTCCAATTCGTCGATGTCAAAGGTGTCGCCCAGCCTTATCTCCAGCGTGCTCTTGTCCAGTTCCTTCTTCGACACAACTCGTTCTGCCAACGCATCAGGATAGGTCACAATCATCTTTCCTCCTTCATCTTCCTCTGTGTCTTGCTTCTCCTCGTGAGGCAGAATCATGGAGAGTACCTTGGTTCTCAGAATCTCATTGCCTGCATCCTTTTGGTTGTACTTGATGGCTCTACGGTAGGATGAAGGGAAGAAAAGTACTCCTTCCTCACCTGTCATCTGTGTGAGGTCATGATACATGTAGCCTGCGTCATCCAAGTCATTCATCACCACCAGCATGTTGGGAGTTTTCCTCTGGCTTTTCTTAGATGAAAGCTGACCAAGGGCTGCCAACACCAAAGCGGCCGACGAACCGCATAGGCCGTCTGCCTTCACTTGCTTCTCTTTGCCATTCCTAATGCGTAAAGCAAGTTCCTTGACTTCATCAGATGAAGCCAAGGAATTGAAAATCTTACTTGTTTCCAAATAAATGAGATGGATGAATCGTTAAACAGTGCCCATCATGGAGGGTTCATACACTCTTGCAAACAACTGCAGGAAGAATAGTGTGTCTTTTGATGGACTCAGCAGTTCCTTGAACTGAGAAAGTTTGGATGTCGATTCGTCGGATGGAGTAGAATTGTTCATAGGCAACTTGTTTGTTCTTTTCTATATACCTTAGTCTTTATTCGGGGTTCTCTTATATTATATAAGATGTGTATCTTGTGAAGATGTTTCTTTTGTCAGAAACTTTTTTTGCTATTATTATTGCTTGTTTGTTATATATAACGAGCAAGAACTGAGAATATTATATCAATCTGAGTTTTTTATTTGAGCATGAGCCTAAAAAGTCCTATCTTTGCATCAAAATAGAATTGGAATGATAGATTCAAGCATATTGCAGGGAAAGAAGGCTGCCTATTTCACATTGGGATGCAAGTTGAATTTTGCTGAAACGAGCACGGTGGCGCAACAACTCTCTCGCCATGGTGTGACCAAAGTGCAGAAAGGTGAGGTGGCTGATGTGGTGGTGGTCAATACGTGCAGTGTGACGGAGGTTGCAGACCACAAGTGCAGACAGGCTATCCACCGATTGGTCAAGGCTAATCCTGGTGCTTTTGTGGTGGTCACGGGTTGCTATGCTCAACTCAAGCCGCAGGAGATTATCAATACTCCAGGAGTGGATCTCGTGTTGGGCAGTGATGAGAAGGCTAACATCATCCCTATGATTCTGGAGAAGATGACAGGTGCTCATACTGTGAGGACAGCCGACATTCTTTCGTTTGCTCCAAGTTGTTCAAGAGGTGACCGCACCCGCTACTTCCTCAAGGTGCAAGATGGTTGCAACTACTATTGCACCTATTGTACCATTCCAATGGCACGTGGGCGCAGTCGTAATGGTAGCATCCAATCGATGGTGGAACAGGCTCGGCAGGTAGCCCTGGATGGTGGAAAGGAAATCGTGATCACAGGTGTGAATATTGGTGATTTTGGTCAATCTACAGGTGAGGCCTTTTTTGATTTGGTCAAGGCACTGGATCAGGTGGAGGGCATAGAACGCTACCGCATCTCCAGCATAGAGCCTAATCTCCTCACTGATGAGATAATAGACTATTGTGCTCATTCTCGTGCCTTCATGCCACACTTTCACATTCCTCTTCAAAGTGGCTCGGACGAGGTGCTCAAGTTGATGCGCAGGAAATATGATACCAACCTTTTCCAGCATAAGGTCAATCGGATTCGTGAGGTGATGCCCGATGCCTTTGTGGGTGTGGATGTGATTGTGGGCACTCGTGGCGAGACAGAAGAACTCTTTGAGCAAGCCTACGAGTTCATGAATCAGGTGGATGTGTCACAATATCATGTGTTCTCCTATTCTGAGCGTGCAGGCACTAAGGCATTGGAGATTCCTCATGTGGTCACTCCTCAGGAGAAGCGCAGGCGCAGTCAGCGTGTGCTGGACCTTTCTGCTCAGAAGACACATGACTTCTATGCGCGCTTCATTGGGACAGAACGCCCGGTGTTGCTTGAGCATGCTCCTGCCCGTAAGGCAGTGATGAACGGATTTACAGATAATTATATTCGCGTGGAACTTCCCAACATGCCTAACCTTGACAACCGTATTGTGCAGGTGAGGTTGGGTGACTTCAACAAGGAAGGTGATGCGCTTTGTGGAGAAATCATCTCATGAAGAAATTGGCGATTGTCATATTGAACTGGAATGGGGCAGGCATGATGCGACAGTATCTGCCTACTGTAGTGGAAAACAGTGTGGGCGATGTGATTGTGGCAGACAATGCCTCTACCGATGGGTCTGTGCGCATGCTGCTTAGGGAGTTTCCAGAGGTGCCTTGTGTGGTGCTCGAAGAGAACTTCGGTTTTGCGGAAGGGTATAATCGGGCATTGGAACAACTGTCTGATTATGAATATTACCTCTTGCTCAATTCGGATGTGGAGATTCGGCAGAAGGATTGGGATGTTCCTCTCATCCAATATATGGATGCTCATGCTGAGTGTGCCGCTTGTCAGCCCAAGTTGATGTCGCTTCGTTCACCAGAGATGTTTGAATATGCAGGAGCGGCAGGAGGTTATCTGGACAAGTATGGCTACCCTTTCTGCCGTGGTCGTGTGATGGGAACTGTAGAGAAGGATGAGGGGCAATACGATACTGTTGTGCCACTTCTGTGGGGAACAGGTGCTGCATTGATGCTACGTGCTTCCGACTGGCGTGAGAGTGGTGGCTTGGATGCTCGCTTCTTTGCCCATATGGAGGAGATAGATCTCTGTTGGCGACTTCGTACTATGGGTAAGAGCATCGTTTGTGTTCCAGAGAGTCGTGCTTATCACTTGGGTGGTGCTACTCTTCATCAAGGCAATCCACGCAAGACATTCCTCAACTTTCGCAACAATCTTTTAATGCTTTATAAGAATCTGCCAGATTGTGAACTGTCTTCAGTGATGCATGTGCGTCGCTTCTTTGATTATCTTGCTGCTTTTCAGTTTCTCTTGAAAGGCGATTCCAAAAACTGTGTGGCTGTCTTCAAGGCCAGAAGAGCCTTTTACCGTCTCAAATCGGATTTTGATAAAGATCGTCGGCATATTCAGCAGTTGCGAAAGAATATTCGTGTCAAAGAGCGAACTGAGTTTTCTCTTCTTTGGCAGTATTATTGTAAAGGAAGGAAGACTTTCTCGGCATTGATGAAATAAGCGGCGAGGTGCGGAACTCTCTGAGAGGACATTTTGATGCGCATCCTTTAGAAGGCCTTTCCGATAATTCCAAATCAGTCATTGGAGCATTGTTTCCTGCCTCATGTCCTTTGTTTAGCCCTCCCCGTAATTTTACTTCTCTCCCGTCACCCTTCGATAAGAGTTCGATAGCCCTTCGATAGCGTCCGTAAGGAAATGTGTCTAAATTCATCGTCATATTTGTGTGTTTTTTTGATTGGCGATGACAACTTAGCAAAGCTATCTCGCCGAAGAAAATAGCGAACGTCGAACGTAGTGAGGTGCGCGTCTCTGATTTTCTGAGTGCAAAGTTACGGACAATTTCTGTCATCATCACCAAAAGAAAAAAACTTGTCGGTCACTTTTTTCTGTCTGTCTTGTACAGAAATGGTTGTCGCACTACTTGTCTCAATTGTCTCAATCTCACCTCATCTGATACGCACACCCACTGTCATGTCCAATTCAGACTTTTAAAAGAGAATATAATATATTTATATATTATATTCTCTTTTAAACCTTGATTTTTACTTTTTTTCTCCATGTGCCATGTGTGTCTCTGGGGAATTGTGATTGAGACAATTGAGACAATTTGTCTAATAAAAGAAGAAGTAACAAGACGGTTGGATGGAAAAACATCGTTCAGTCTTGTTACTTCTTCGTTGCTTTTAATGTGTTTGTTACTTTTGCCAAGGCAGACTACTCTTTGTCTTCTGTGGCATTTACTTTTACGACCACCTTTCTTGTTGCCGTCTTGTTACCGTTCTTCCTTGGCCTGCCTACAGGAACGTAAGTGGTGTAGCTGTGTTGGTTTACGCGGAGATACTTGTCAGCAAGCTTCAAGAGTTCTTTGAATCGTGAGATCCTATTCTTCTTGAGAGTGTTTTGGGCAAGTTTCTTCTTTTGGTACTTAAACCAATTGAGCATCGGTAGGTCTTCTGTGCGGTGCTTTGACGGACGACGTTTGTTGGTCTTCATGAATTCGAAGATTTGGTCGTAATTTTTGTTCCAAAGTTCATCTTGTGTCATAAGATGTAGATTAGGTCTGTCCTTATCGGGCAGTTTTGATTAATAAGTTTGTTGATAAATGATCCCAGTCGGTTGCAAAATTAAATAATTAAAGTCTAAAATACAAGGGATATGGAATGATTTTCAGTCTTGTGGGTGAAAATTATAATTATTTAACCGTTAAAGTAAGAATTAGTGAGCCTTTTTTACTCTTGAAGTGTAGAAAAATGTAAAAAAGAGGATGCACATGTATAGAATTGTGGTAAGGAGTATCCCTGGTTTCCATTCCAAGGTGGACATACTTGAGGAGGAAATGAAATGCACAATTTCATTCATCAGGTTGGCAGCCCACTCCACCAACAGGAGGATGATTCCATTTCCCCATATCCACCCCAGACTGAGCCACCACAACATGCTTCCCCACATGATGATATACACGAAAGGGATGATGGCAAGATTACTTACCACGGACCATATCGGTGCCTTGCCGAAGTGGTAGGCTACCAGTGGAGTGGTGAACAGCGTGCATGCGAGTGAGATGAAGATGATGTTCCACAGCATTCGTATCACCGTATTACTGCTTGGACAAGATTCAAGAATGCTTTTGCTCCATAGGCTGATGCCTGATACCGATAGGAAAGAGAGTTGGAAGCCTATGTCAAAGAGATAAAAAGGATTGATACACAGCATGGTGAAGAAAGTGAGGGCGCAGGAATCTAACGACATGAATGTTCCAGAGCCTGTTTGACAAAGCATGAGGATGCTAAACATGGTGGTGGCTCTCACGAGCGAAGGAGAGAGACCTGTGATGGCGGTATAGCCCCATAATGTGAAAATCAGGAGGAGGTTTACTCCCCATTTCCATTTGCGGGGAAGGATGGATGAGAAGAAGAACACTTGCATCAGCATGACAATCACTCCTACATGGAAGCCCGAAAGTGCTAACACATGACTCACTCCTGCCTCTGTAAAGGCTTTACGTGTGTGTTGAGCGAGGATCGTCTTTCTGCCAATGGTCATTGCTTCCACAATGCTTCCCGCTTCTCCCTTTATGCCTCGCTCGTCATAGATTTGGTGCATTCTTTCTTGAAGTTCTTTGGCAACAGAGAGAGGGTTGAAAGATAGGTTTGAAGGTTTCCAATCCCAGTGCTGGGCATTGCAATAGGCCGTGGCGGTCACATCATGATGAAATAGATAGTCGTAGTAGGGAGCAAAAGTATTGTCCTCACAGGTGTTGGTGGCAGTAAGATACTTGATTTGAGCAAGGATTGTGTCCCCTATGTGTAGAGAGGCAAACTGTACGCTATCAGTTTGTGGAGAAGTGCTTCGGCTCTTCCCTATATATAATAATATATGTGAACCATTTTCTTGACGAAGGTTGAGAGCCCACGAATGTGCTTTCTCAACAGGTCGCTCGGTCAGTGTGCCTTGACAGAAGGAAGAGTCCACAGGTATGCCTTGTGAGATGCGCTCGTGTTTGCTGGTGAAGAGTGTCATGCCTAAGAGGAAAGCCAGCGCTGTAGCCCACATGCCAAAGACCTTCTTGGATTGTGGTTGCTTGGACTTGACATGTAAAAGGGTGGGGGCGAGTGCCAGACAACACAACACAAATAGGACGGATAGATTCAGTGAGTCCATCAAGCAATTCGCCCCAACCATTCCCAATGTGAAGGGAAGGACGAGGCGAATGAGCGGATGGCTGAAGCAATCCATATAAAGATTGATTGGAGGTGTTGCTTAGAGTGCTTTGAGTTGCATGATGTTGGCTATAGGGTCTTGTGCTCCAAAAATATAGCTTCCAGCCACCAGCACGTCCACTCCTGCTTCCACCAGTTGCTTGCCTGTCTTTTCATTCACACCTCCGTCCACTTCGATCAGTGCATGGCTGCTGGTCTCCTTGATAAGTGCTTTTAGTTTCTTCACTTTCTCAATAGAATGTTCGATGAATTTTTGTCCTCCAAAGCCAGGATTCACAGTCATGAGCAATACCATGTCCACATCCTGAATGATGTCTTCAAGCACATTGACAGGTGTGTGAGGATTGAGAGTCACTCCAGCCTTCATGCCTGCATGATGAATCTGTTGGATGGTGCGATGTAGATGTGGACATGCTTCATAGTGCACATTCATCATGTATGCACCCAAAGCCTTCACCTGTTCAGTAAACTTGCCTGGGTCTGCAATCATCAGATGCACGTCAAGCGGCTTCTTGCAGATTTTAGCCACAGCCTCCATGACAGGAAAACCAAAACTGATGTTGGGTACAAACACACCGTCCATCACATCAAGATGAAGCCAATCAGCCTTGCTTTGATTGATCATGTCAATATCCCTTGCCAGATTGGCAAAGTCGGCGGCCAATAGAGATGGTGATACTTTAGTCATATTATTGCAAAGTAAAACTGGTCTGTCCAATCATTTGATTGTCGCAGAAGACAAAGACTTTGTATTGTCCAGCCTCGATGTATTCCTCAATGTTGCTGTACATGGTCACTTTCTGTTCCTCGCCAGTATAGTCTAAATATTTCTTTTCTGAATAGTCAAGTTGTGTGTTCTCGTAAGAAAAAGCCCCCTTCTTGCCCATCACGGAATTGTCGGGCTTGAGAATACGCACATAGATGGTGCGTTGTCCATTCGTGGCTGTCACATTCTTCACGATGGTGAAGCCGAAAGATATTTTCTTCACGTCCTTTGCCTTGTTGGCATCCTTGCTCTTCTTGTTCTTGGGCGATACCCAGAAGCCTGTGGCATCCAACTGAGCAGCAATGTCCACCTTGTCTTTCAGTACGTTGCGCTCGCTGGAGAGGTTGCTGATTTGAGTGTTTGCCACAGAAATCTGTTCCTTGTATTGTGTGTTCTCCTCGTTGAGATGCTGATTCAGTCGATTGAGTGAATCCACCTGCATGATGTAGCTTCTCAGCACAGCCCTCAGCGATGTGATTTCCTCCTTCAGTCTTTTAATTTCGGCAGCATCCGTAGATTTTGTGCGTTCCAATTCCTCCAATAACTGCTGAGTGTGGCGACGCTCTTTTTCAATCTGGGCGATGAGGCTATCATTGTTCAGTCGGCTTTGTAGCATCTCATACTGTGCCTCAAACTCCCTATACTGTGTCTCCATCTCCTTCTTGTCAATCTCAGCCAACTCTTTCAGCTCCTCATTCTCCTGAGCCAAGGGTTTTGCATAGAGATAGTGGTAGCATGCCACAGCAATGACAATAGCCGCCAGAGCCGCTGCAATGCCAATCACCATGAGTTTGGTTGTGCCTTTCTTCTGTTCTTGTTCTTGTATATGTTGATTTTCTTCCATGTCTTGTTTCTATTCTTTTGCAAAGTTACGATTAAGTGATAACAAAACAAAAAGAATAAGCATTTTTTAGCATTTTGATTGCAGAACGTGAGAAGACCCTTCACCACCTCTCTGCCTCCGCCTTTGTTCCATTCTTTTCTTTTATAAATGTATAAGAGGCACGCATATCCTGTGGATATGTGGACAGACACCTTTACCCCTCACGGAAGAAGTCAAGCATGTCGAAAATCTCTTCCTTAGTGGCGGTCTGATTGATGCGGATGTCGCCAATGCCCCCAAGCAGAGTGAAGTTGATAGTGTCGGCAGTGTTCTTCTTGTCGTGGGTCATGTAAGAGTAGAGTTCCTCGTAATCCTTGCAGGTGATGGGAAGTAATCCGTAGTGCTCTTTAATGAAATGCACCGCTTGGCGCATCTTTTCGGTAGGGAAACCAGTCTTGGTGCAAGAGAGATAGAGTTCGCAGATAAGTCCCCATGCCACAGCGTATCCGTGAAGTACTGGGTGGATGCCACGTGTGTTTTGTGGGTCGTTCTCATATTTCAGGCAGAAACTTTCCAGAGCATGCCCTGCTGTGTGACCCAGGTTGAGTGCCTTTCTGATGCCATGCTCAAGTGGATCTTCCTCCACAATGCGTTCTTTGATGGCTACAGAAGTGCCCACCATTTCGCCCAAAAGACGGTAATCCACATTGTTGAGGTCAAAATTGAGGAGTTGAGCAAAGTTCTCGTTGTTGGAAATCAATCCATGCTTGAGCATTTCCGCATAGCCTGAACAGAGGTTCTCATGGTTGAGCGTGTGCAGAAAGGCAGTGTCGATAATCACAGTTTCGGGTGCATTAAACACACCAATCTCGTTCTTCAGTCTATTGAAATTGATGCCAGTCTTTCCCCCCACGCTTGCATCTACCATCGAGAGCAGAGTGGTTGGGATATTGATGTAGGTGATACCTCTCTTGAAGGTGCTGGCGGCAAATCCTCCCAAGTCAGTGACCATGCCACCGCCCAGATTGATCATGAGTGAATGACGAGTGCCTCCTCCGTTGCTCAACGCTGTCCACACACTGGCAAGCGTATCGAGCGTCTTGTGAGTGTCGGTGGCAGCAATGGTGATGGAGATGGCTTCCTTCATGCAAGGAATGTCTTGGATGAGTGGAAAGCAGAGTTGATGAGTGGTCTCGTCGGTCAGGAGAAAGAGTTTGTCATGCTTCACTTCCTCTATAGCCTGCAAGAGCGTTTGTGTGATATGGGTTGAGATAACAACTTTATTTGCCATAATCAATGAAAATTTTTGCAAAGATAAGATATTTTCTTTAATTTTGCATCATCAATAAATAGGAATAGTTATGATCAATGTGATTGATACCGAAATAGAAGGTGTGAAAATAATAGAGCCTAAGATTTTTGGTGATGCCAGAGGCTACTTTTTTGAGTCCTTCTCTCAGCGTGAGTTTGAGGAGAAAGTGTGTAAGACCACTTTTGTGCAGGACAATGAAAGTAGGTCTGTGGCTGGTGTGGTGAGAGGTTTGCATTTTCAGAAGCCTCCCTTCACTCAGTCAAAATTGGTGAGAGTGGTGAAAGGCTCTGTGCTGGATGTGGCTGTGGATATTCGCAAGGGGAGTCCTACTTTTGGCAAGCATGTGGCAGTTGTGCTTTCTGCCGAGAATCATCGTCAGTTCTTTGTGCCGCGTGGCTTTGCTCATGGCTTTGCCGTGTTGAGCGAAGAAGCGGTGTTCCAGTATAAGTGCGACAACTACTATGCTCCACAGAGCGAAGGTGCTATTGCTTGGGATGATCCGGACCTTGGTATTGACTGGATGGTGCCTACTGCAAACCGCATCCTCTCTGAGAAGGATGCGCATCACCCGCAGTTGAAAGACGCAGAGCAGGTGTTTGACATTAACACGCCACTGTACGAGTAAGAGGAGACCCCCTCTCCCTGCTTTCAGACGCCATCGTGCTTGAATGAACAAAGCCACTGACTCCATTTGGAATCAGTGGCTTTGTTGTTGCCTTGTGGCTTTTGTTGTGTGCCTTGCTGTTTTTTGTTCCCTTCAAGGGAAGAGGAATCCTCCTGCTTGTTTCACTCTTCAATGATGCTTTCTCTTCTTGCCTTCTTGCTCATGGCAGAGTTCAAGGCCATTCTCCATGCTCCTCGCCCTCCCAGCATCGTGTAGATGCGCAGGAAGTTGGCAATGCATTTCTGCCTGAAAGTGGGATGGAAATTGTTCTTTCTGAAGAAAGTGAGTGCCTTTGCCGCCATCTTGTAAGTGCCACATTTGCCTGTTATCTTCTCTCTTTGCATGTGTCCGAGCAGGATGCTGATGTGGAGATAGAGTGGATACATGAGCAGGTCAATATGTGGATACAGACAGCCCAGATGCTGTGCGTGATAGCGAGAGAGTGGCTGAAGGATGGAGGAGTGGAGGTCATTGACCACAACAGTGAGCGAACGAATCAGTTCCTTGTAGTGTTGAGAGAAACTTCCACCCCAAAGACCGTTTCTGCTCACATGGATTTCATGGAAGGCACGCTCGTTCAACCAAAGGATGTTGGGCTGGTGAAGGAGTGCTCGCAAGCCGAGTTCCCAGTCTTCCCAGATGTGGCAGGCTGGATTCCATGCACCGATGTCCTTGAGGAAATCAGTGCGGAAGAGCATGTTCTGACAGCCCAGCACATTGCCAATCATCTGCACACGAGGGTCGTTGGACGGGATATAGTTGCGCAGGAAACGTTTGTTGTCCACCACGCGCTTGGTGGGAAACACCACCATGTCATAGTCCTTTGCCTCCATCTGATTGAAGGTGGAGATGAAGTTGTAGTCAAACACACCATCGCAATCAAAGAAGTAAACCCATTCAGTCTTGCACGATTTGAGTCCTTTGTTGCGTGCTGCAGAAGCCCCGGGGAAGGTCTCGCGCAGGAGAGTGGCGTTAGGTCTGTCCTTGATGTACTGCTCGCAAAACTGGTAGGAACCATCCGTGCTTTCATTGTCCACGATGATTACTTCTTTAGGCATCATGCCCAACTTGAAGATAGAATCGAGGGTCTTGCCTATATGGTCACGTCTGTCTTTGACCGGAATGATTACAGTGATGTCCATCTTTTTATGTTCTGAATTTGATATATGCATTCGTGGAAGTAAAAGTAATATGTGCAAAGGTAATAAATTAAATTAGTAATTGTTTCTTTTTCAAGAAAAAATAATTGTACCTTTGCAAAAAAGTTCATAATTGATGAGAATACTTCTATTAGGTGAATATTCTAATGTGCATGCGACCTTGGCAGAGGGTTTCAGAGTTTTGGGACACGAGTGCGTGGTGGCGAGTGATGGTGATAGTTGGAAAGATTACCCGCGTGACATAGATTTGAGAAGAGGAGAGGGCAAGCGTGAGAAGATGCGTTTCCTTATGAAATGTGTGAAGTCTGTGCCTTCCTTCAAGGGGTTTGATGTGGTGCAGCTCATCAATCCGATGTTTCTCGAACTGAAGGCACAGCGACTCGTTCCCCTCTATCACCACTTGCGCAAGCACAATGGCAAGATGGTGATGGGTTCGTTTGGGATGGATTACTTCTGGGCACATGTGAACACCCATCTGCGTCCACTCCGATACAGTGACTTTAATTTTGGTGAGACTATACGCATGGATCAAGAGGCGGAGATGTATAGGAAGGAGTGGATGGACTCACCCAAGGAAGCACTCAACCGCATGATTGCGGACGACTGCGACGGCATTGTGGCGGGACTCTATGAATATTGGGCCACCTATCAGGCTCCTCGCATGCCCGAGGGTAAAAGGGGGGTAGAGAATGAGAGCAAGGGGCTCTTTGAGGACAAATTGACCTTCATCCCCTTTCCCGTCAAGATGCCCGAAGGAGTGCCTACGGTCTTTGAGCAGCCCAAGAGGGTGAAAATCTTTGTGGGAATCAGCAAGGGAAGAAGTGTTTATAAAGGTACGGACATCATGCTGAGGGCTGCTCAGAAGGTGCAGGAGAAATATCCCGAACGCCTGGAGATAGAGGTTGCCAGTGGTGTGCCCTTTGCCAAATATCAGGATATGATGAACAGTTCGGACGCTATTCTCGACCAACTTTATAGTTACACTCCAGCCATGAACTCCCTTCTGGCCATGTCGAAAGGAATCATCAATATTGGTGGTGGTGAGCCTGAAAACTACGAGATATTGGGGGAGAAGGAACTGCGACCCATCATCAATGTGCAGCCCACGCTGGAGAGTTGTTATGAGGAGATAGAGAAACTGGTGTTGCATCCCGAAGGCATCCCGAAACTGAAGCGGGAGAGTGTGGAGTATGTGAAAAAGCACCACGACTATGTGAAGGTGGCACAACAATATTTGGATTTTTACGAGAAACTGTAAGTTTTCTCCTTCATAAAAGTTTTGACATGGCAGAATCATTTTCCAAGATTGAAGGAACGAAAGAAGACAAATACCAGCACCTGCTGTCTCAGGTCAAGGCAGTGGTTGAGGGTGAGTGTGATATGATAGCCAACATGGCGAATGTGGCAAGCATGTTGCATGAGACTTTTGGCTTTTGGTGGACGGGCTTCTATCGTGTCTTGCCGGTCTCTTCCGCAGAAAAAGGTGAGCAGACCTTGGTTTTAGGGCCTTTTCAAGGTCCTTTGGCTTGCACACGCATCAAGAAAGGAAAGGGTGTGTGTGGCTCTGCTTGGTTGCGTGAAGAAACTGTCATCGTGCCTGATGTGGATATGTTTCCCGGTCATATTGCTTGTTCCAGTCTCAGCAGGAGCGAGATTGTGGTGCCTGTCAAGAAGGATGGTCAAGTCATTGCAGTGCTGGATATAGACAGTAAGGAACTTGCCACTTTTGATGAGACGGATAAGGAGTATCTTGAAGCCATCTCAAGGTTGCTTTAGTATGAGTTCTTCAGATATGGGAATCATACGGTTGGTGCGTCGATGATGTGTGCATCTTTTTTTGACCCAGCCTTTTTCCTTCCGTTCCCTCTTCAAAATTCACCGAAAATATAATGGAGATTCACCTTCAGTGGAGGACTGATGTGGTGAATCTGGCAGAGACTGTTGCAGGGTGATTCCTGCTGGTGAGCAAATGATGATGGGCGAGGTGGCAGAGTTCTTTGTATCCTTTTGAAATACAGTGAAATGGTGTTCCTGAAAAAGAGTGTCCTTGTGAGGCTGAAATGAAGTATACGTGCGTTGGTCATCGCACCATTGTTCGTTGGAGCATGAAGAATGCTTCGATTCTCTGATGTGCCAAATAGCAGGGAAAAGCCTTCTGCTTTCTGTCCTTACCGCATCCGTTTATCTACCATCCCCAATATAGAATTTCCGTAGAAGAGAAATGAAATTGCCATGTATGCCACACCTCCGTTCGGGAAAAGCATCGCCTTTCAATGAATGTCGTTTGCCTTGAAGGTGCTGTTTTCAAGATGCTTTCTTGTTCTGAACTCGTGTGGTGAATAGACCGGCACAGTAGATTTCCGACATGAAAACTATTTCTTTGAAACGCCAACTCGTGCCATCATCTCTGACAGCACGAGGGATGTGAACAGTGTGTTCAACTAATCTTATTTATTTGCAAAGCTTGTTGCGGAGTTGTGCATTGGCTGATTATTGTAGTCTGAAGGTGATAGGAACTGTGTAGCGCATTCTTACTTTCTGACCGTTTTGCTCGGCTGGTTTCCATTTGCCACTGGTGAGATAGATCACCCTGATGCTCTCTTCTTCCATCTGTTTGGCAATGGCTTCTGCTTCTGCTTGGGTGAGAATAGGCTTTCCTGCTTCCTTGTTTTCTTTTGTCATGACCGTCACTTCTGAGTATTCTTCAGGGGTGATGTATGGTTTGATGTCTATTCCACGGATGGAGTGAGCATCGCTCACACTGCCGTCTTTGTTGATGATGAACTGAATGAAAACTCGCCCTTGCATGCCTTGTTCTGCTGCTTTGACTGGATACTTGAGGTTCTGCGCAAAGAGTTGCATGAGAGCACCTGCTCCTCCTTCGTATTCTGCAATCTTTTCCGCAACATCAAAAACGGCGTATTCATCGGTATTGGGAAGGAGTGCGCTTGCTTCTTCATCGGCTGATTGCCAAACGATCAGAATGGGTTCGTTGGTTGCATCGCTCTTGATTTCATACATGACATTCTTCCATGTCTTCCATTCTTGATAGTTCTTGAGTTCTTCTTCTTTGGCTTGATGTCCTTTGATGATCACATGTTGGTGGTCAAAGACAAATCTTTTCATGTTTTCTGGAGGTGTGCCTTCATGTGTAAATCCTGTGATTCTGCCATACTGGTCTGTTACGGGGTGGATGGTGAAAGGCTCATCTATCTGCTTCACATTGCTGGTCTCATTCTTGGGTTCTGATGTGGAAATAGTGCTTTTGACCATGTTGGAAGTTTTGTTTGCATTCACGGTCTGTGCGTCAAGATGGCTGACCATCTTCTCCACAGAGTTGTTGGGTGTGGCAAAAGCGTTGAGCGTCAATGCCACTACTGGGATGGCGCAGAGTGCTTTGAGCATGAGCCATCGGTTGGAGGGTTTTTGATACATCATGATAATACGTTTTTTGAGTGAGCCGTGATTGAGATTGTTGGCAAAAGGCTGCAGTCGATTCCCTACTACCTTGATCACGAGAAGTTGTTGGTATGATTTGGCATCAATGCCTTTATGAATGACGGCTTGGTCTGCCTCATATTCGTGCACAGACTTGAGGTCTTGGCTGAGAAACCAGATGAACGGGTTGAACCACTGGAGTGTCTTTACTGCTTCGAGCAGGAGGAGGTCGTATGTGTGCCCCTGTCGGATGTGCTCCTGCTCGTGGGTGAGGATATACTGACGGTTGTTCTCATAGTCCTTCACGCTCATCACAATGTGGCGGAAGATGCTGAAGGGGGAGACTTCGCCTTTCTGGAGAATCACTGTATTGCCCTGGCTGTCGGTGTGGCGCAGTCCTCCTCTCAGGTATCTTGTGAGCGAGATGACCTGAATGAGGGTGATGATGAGCATCACACCAACGCCTGCCCAATAGATATATGTGACTATGGTTATCCATGTGAGGGGCTCAGCAACAGTTTCCTTTGCCTCTGCTTGCTGCTGGAACTCCTTGGGTGCAGTGGCTGTCACAATGATTTCCTGTAGTTCGAACACCTCTTGATGCAGACGAGTGGGATGTTCTACTGTGAAGTGGAATAGAGGTATGATGAGGGAAGACAGCATGATGGATACCAACATGATTCGATTGAACCTGTGGAATGTCTCTTTGCTCAGAAAGAAAAAGAAACAACTGTAGAGGAGTGCCAGTGCAATGGCTGCCTTGAGAATGTATAACATCATGATTCAGGTTTTTGTAAGATTGTTGGAGAAGGGATAAAAGCGATGGGGTAGCCTTATTTCTCTTTGATGAGTGTCAGAATCTCAGCCAAGTCTTCGTCCGACACTTCCTCTTGTTTGGCGAAATAGGAGAGCATGGATCGGAATGACCCTGCAAAGAAGGTGCTCTTCACTTCTTTCATCACTCGGTTGGTGTATTCCTCTCTGCTGATGAGTGGGTAGAACACGAAGGTCTTGCCACCTCCTTCTTGCTTGCACGACTGGATGAAGCCTTTGTTGGTGAGAATCTTCAGGAAGGTTGCAATGGTGGAGTAGGCTGGTTTGGGCTCTGGATAGCAACTGATGATTTCATGAGTGGTCATCCCTGCAGGCTCATCAACAGTCTTCTTGTCGCTGGCATTTGTCCAGAGAATGTCCATGATTTCCATCTCAGCCTTTGTGAGTTGTCTTTCTTCTTCTTTTCGTTTCATATTTAATTCTTTAGATTTTCTGTTGCAAATATAATCTAAAGTTTTAGATATAATCGAATGAAAAGTGAAGAAAATGAATGCTTGACAAATCTTTTAACAGTTTTTGTTAGATATTCAACCTGAATTATTAGATATTAAGAAAGGGAGCGACTGTATTGTCACTCCCTTGATGATGTTGTATGAAATGGAGATACTTGTTAGAACTGCTCCAGGATGCGGATGCGCTCTTGGGTGTTTGGATGACTGCTGAACATGGAGGTCAGCGAATCTAAGAAGCCTTGTTTGAGTTTTTGGGGATGGATGATGAAGAGTTGCGCCACATCTTCACGATTGACATGACCAAGTCCAGGGTTGGCAGATATCTTGCGGAGCGCAGAGGCCAAGGCACGAGGATTGCGGGTCAGTTCTGCTCCTCCTGCATCAGCCATGAACTCACGTTTGCGAGAAATGGCAAAGCGAGTGAGCAGGGTAAGGAAGTAGGCAATGGCAGCACAGACTATGGCCACAATGACCACCACGATGATGCCTGCTCCTCCATTGTTCTTTCCAGATCGGCGAGAACCTCCGCCTCCCCAAAGGAAGTATCGAAGCACGCCACGCGTGAGCAAGGTGAGCACGGTGGAAAGGATACCTACAAACACGATGCTGACAATGAGCACTCGGGTGTCACGATTGCGGATGTGGGTGAGTTCATGTGCTACCACACCTGCGAGTTCCTCATCGTCGAGCAGGTTAATGATGCCTGTTGTGAGGGTGACGGTGTAGGTCTTCTGGTTGATGCCTGAAGCAAAGGCATTGAGTTGTGGATCATTCACAATGTTGATCTTTGGCATAGGCATGCCACAACTCATGCAAAGATTCTCCACAATATTATATATACGTGGATTTTCCCTGCGTTCAAGGGGCTTTGCTCCTGTGGCATGCTGAATCATCTGTGCGTTGAACAGGTAGGCTATGCCCAGCCAAATGGCGACAATGGCAATGGCCCAAGGTGCCAGACTGACCCAAGCCTCATTGACAAAATCCCAGTTGAAGTAGGAGTATTGCTCGTTGCTATAGTAGTCGTAGGCGGTTTGATAGCCGAAGATACAACAGAACACCCACAACATGCCCAAGATGATGCATGGGAACATGAGGAGCAGGACGATGCTGTTCCAGTTGTTTTTGGCAATCTGTGTCTGTATGCCGACGTATTGCATTCCTTGTCTTTGGTCTTTAGTCTTTAGAACTTTGTGTGCTTAAAACTTGATTTCAGGTGCTTTCTCTACAGCTGCACGCTCTGAAGCCTCAATCTCGTACATGGACTCTTTGTGGAAACCGAACATGCCAGCAAGGATATTGCCGGGGAAGGTCTGTACGGCATTGTTGAGCTCGCGAGTGGCAGAGTTGAAGAAGCGACGCACGGCTGCAAGCTTGTTTTCAATGTCGGAGAGTTCGCCCTGCAACTGCAAGAAGTTCTGGTTGGCTTTGAGGTCTGGATAGGCCTCAAGTGTCACCTTCAAGCCGGAAAGGGCAGAGGTGAGCATGTTGTCGGCAGCAATCTTGTCGTCGATGGAAGAAGCATTGACCGCGGCAGAACGAGCGACTGTCACAGCCTCAAGGAGTTCCTTCTCATGAGTGGCATAACCCTTGACTGTGGCTACTAACTGAGGCACGAGGTCATAACGCTGTTTGAGTTGAACGTCGATGTCGGCAAATGCGTTTTCACGATTGTTGCGAAGTTTCACGAGGTTGTTGTAGATGCCAATCACGAAGAGGACAAGCACTGCTACAACGATAAGGATGATAATCCATGTCATAAGGCAATAGTTTTTAATGAATAATTTGATGCAAATCTAATACAATTTATTTATTTATAGGCATCTTTTAGTCTTTTTTAGCGGAAATTATGTAACTTTGCACTTTGAAAATAATTAAACTCAAAAATATGACAGCAAAAGAGATACGTGAGTCTTTCAAAACCTTCTTTGAAAGCAAACAGCACCTGATTGTGCCCTCAGCTCCTATGGTCGTGAAGGATGACCCAACGCTGATGTTTACCAATGCAGGTATGAATCAGTTTAAGGATATCATTCTCGGCAATGCCACACCGAAGTGCCGTCGTCAGGCTGACACACAGAAGTGCCTTCGTGTAAGTGGTAAGCATAATGACCTTGAGGAGGTGGGACACGACACTTATCACCACACCATGTTTGAGATGTTGGGTAACTGGTCGTTTGGTGACTACTTCAAGAAGGAGGCCATCTCATGGGCTTGGGAGTATATTGTTGATGTGTTGAAGATTGACCCTAAGAATCTCTATGCAACAGTGTTTGAGGGAAGTCCTGAAGAGGGGCTCTCTCGCGATGATGAGGCTGCCAGCATCTGGGAGCAGTTCTTGCCTAAAGACCATATCATCAATGGCAACAAGCATGATAACTTCTGGGAGATGGGCGACACAGGTCCTTGCGGTCCTTGCTCAGAGATTCATGTGGACTCTCGTTCAGAGGAAGAGAAGGCAGAGATACCTGGTCGTGAACTTGTCAATAAGGATCATCCTCAGGTGATAGAGATATGGAATCTTGTGTTCATGCAGTTCAACCGCAAGGCTGATGGTTCTCTTGAGGGTCTGCCTGCCAAGGTGATAGATACGGGTATGGGTTTTGAGCGTCTCGTGCGCACTCTCCAGGGCAAGACTTCCAACTATGATACAGACGTGTTCCAGCCTCTCATCAAGGTGCTGGCGGACATGGCTGGTTGCAAATATGGTGATGACGAGAAGAAGGACATTGCTCTTCGTGTGGTGGTGGATCACTTGCGTGCCATTGCTTTTGCCATTGCTGATGGCCAGTTGCCATCTAATGCCAAGGCGGGTTATGTGATTCGCCGCATCCTTCGTCGTGCCGTGCGTTATGGCTATACCTTCCTCGGTCAGAAGGAGGCATTCATCTATAAGCTTGTTCCTACACTTGTGGAGGAGATGGGAAATGCTTTCCCTGAGATTGCCGCTCAGCAGAAACTTGTGATGAAGGTGATGCAGGAAGAGGAAAGTTCATTCCTCCGCACATTGGAGAATGGCATTAAACTCCTTCAAGGTGTGATTGATGAGACGAGGGCTGCAGGTAAGACAGAGATTGCTGGTGACAAGGCTTTCACGCTCTTCGACACTTTCGGCTTCCCTCTTGACCTTACTGAACTGATCTGTCGTGAGCAGGGGTTCACGGTGGACGAGAAAGGCTTTGATGTGTGTATGCAGGAGCAGAAGAACCGTGCCCGCCATGCTGCGGAAGTGAAACTCGGTGACTGGGTAGTGCTGGGTGATGCAGAATGTGAGTTTGTGGGTTATGACTACACGGAGCATCCTGCTCATATCCTCAAGTATCGTGAGGTGCAACAGCAGAAGAAGACAACATACGAAGTGATTCTTGACCAGACTCCATTCTATGGTGAGATGGGTGGTGAAGTAGGCGACACGGGGGTGCTTGTGAGCGAGACAGAAGAGATTCTGGTACTCGACACTAAGAAGGAGAACGGTGTGGCTGTCCACATCGTGGATAAGTTGCCTGAGCATCCAGAGGCTGAGTTCATGGCATGTGTTGATACAGAACGTCGTCGTGCTGTAGAGGCAAACCATACTTGTACCCACCTCCTTGATGCGGCACTGCGTGAGGTTGTTGGCTCTCATGTGGAACAGAAGGGTTCTCTTGTCACTGCTGAAGGTCTGCGTTTCGACTTCTCTCACTTTGAGAAGGTAACTCCAGAGCAGTTGCGTGAGGTGGAGCACATTGTGAATGCAAAGATTCGTGAGAACATCCCTCTCAAGGAATACCGTGATTATCCTATTGAGGAAGCCAAGAGGTTGGGTGCTATAGCCCTTTTCGGTGAGAAGTATGGCGACAGGGTGCGTGTTGTTCAGTTTGGTTCAAGCGTGGAGTTTTGTGGTGGTTGCCACGCTTCAAGCACAGGCCGTCTGGGCATGATGCGCATCGTGTCTGAAAGTTCTATAGCTGCTGGAGTGCGTCGTATTGAGGCAATCACAGGAAAGGCTGTGGAGGAGACTCTCGACAAGATGCAGGACTTCATGGCAGATCTTCGTGGTTTGTTCAACAATGCTCCTGATCTCATGGGCACTATTCAGAAGGCAATAGCGGAAAACAAGGAGTTGCAAAGCCAGGTGGAAGTCTTCAAGGCTCAACAGGCACAGTCGTTCAAGCATGCGCTCATTGAGAAGGCTCGTGAGGTGAATGGCGTGAAGGTTATCACAGGAGTGCTTCCTCTCGAAGCCCAATTGGTGAAAGATATTGCTTTCCAACTTCGTGGTCAGTTTACTGAACGTCTCCTTGTGGCTATTGGTAGTGAGGCGGCTGGCAAACCAGCACTTACTGTGTCTATGTCAGACGACCTTGTGGCTGAGGGTAAGAACGCAGGTCAGTATGTGCGCGAGGCAGGCAAATTCATTCAAGGCGGCGGTGGCGGTCAGCCTCACTTCGCTACGGCTGGAGGAAAGAACCCAGAAGGCTTGAAGTCTGCAGTTGATAAGATTGTGGAACTTGCAGGCTTGGCTTAAGGTGGACACTTATATAATATAGGAATGCAATCAATATAATATAAGAAGAATAGAAGCCTACACGGAAAATCGTAGGAACTGATATGGATAAATGAAGGGGATGGTTTCAGCGCCGCCCCTTTGTTTTTTTCCTTTCAAACGCTTATTCGGTATTGGATGAGGGCCTATGCGTCCTGTCATGTGTCAGAGTTCTCATTCGTAGGCATGGTATGTGGATTCACGAAATTCGCATACCACAAAATTCACAAAATAGACATTGCAGGTATTCTATGCCAGCGTCAGTTTTGTTTCCATCTCACATTCCTTCATGTTGCAAAGGAAAAAGACGATGGAATTATCTGATACTCATCTCGAAGGCATCTCGAAGGTAGGCAGAAGTGTGGGGAGAGAATGTTTGTTCCTGAATGATTCTTAGTCATTTGTTTTGCGTTTCGCATCACGTGGACGTGAATGTGCGAGCATCTCTTGCTGGTAGGATAGGGTTGATGCGTATGAATGACTTGAGTGCGACATGAGAAACTCCTGTTTGGTTGAAAAGATGATGCTTATCCCGAACAGGTGTCTTTCAAGGTCTGTTCTTCCTTCCAGTTCACAAAGAAAACCCTCTTGGTGGCTCGTGTGATAGCGGTGTAGAGCCAGCGGAAGTAGTCGGGTGTGAGCATGTCCTCGGTTAGATAACCTTGGTCGATAAACACGTTGGTCCACTGTCCACCCTGCGCCTTATGGCAAGTGATGGCATAGGCATACTTGATTTGAAGGGCATTGTAGTAGGGGTCTTTGCGAAGTGCCTTGAGTTTTTCGGTCTTGGAACGTAGTGCGGGATTGTCGCTGTATTCCTCCATGATGGCATTATACAAGGCGTTCTGCTGCTCTTGAGTGAGGGCTGGGGCTTCCGCTTGCAGTGTGTCGAGGAGCACAATGATGTCCATCTCGTAGTCGTCATAGTCGGGAAACTCAAGTGTGGCATCAGCAAAGGTGAAACCGTAGAAGTGTCGTTCGTTCCTCACTCTTCTGATGATGGCAGTGTCACCATTGGCAATGAAATCAAATGGCACTATTTCTGCTTCCTCGGGTTTCTTGCCTTCCGCTTGTGCATTTGCCAAAAGTTCCAAGTTTGTCTTCTCTGTCCAATAGTAATTGTTTTTTGCCACCATGAGCATATCACCACTCTCCAAAGGCTCTTCTCTCCACAGAATTTGTGCTCTGATGCCGTTATTATAGATGTTGGCACGTTTGTTGCTTCGGTTCACCACAATGGTCTCATCCTCACCATCTCTATGATAACACTCTTCCAATGCCTCAATCAGTTCGTTTCCTGGAATATTCTTCACATCAGGAAAGCCTTGAAAGCGTATTTTGGGAAAGTCGAATATGTCTTCATTCTCAAGTAAGGTGCGCAGATGAGTGGCGTTCCACAGGATACCCGATGAATCTGCTTGTCTCACAACTTCAGTAAGTGTGTGACTAACCACATGAAGACCAAATCCGCTCATGTAGTCATCCTGCAAGGCTGGACTCTCTTCATCGCCCACAGGAGGCAACTGGGCAGTGTCGCCCATGAGGATGAGACGACAGCCCTTTCCTCCATACACAAAGTGTACCAAATCGTCCAGCAGCCTACCTGTACCGTATATGCTTCCCGACAAGTATTCGTCATTGGCAATCATTGAGGCTTCATCACAGATGAAGAGCAGGTTCTGACGCATATTGAAGTTGAGTGTGAAGATGCTGTCCTTGTCTATGGACTTCTGCCTGTAGATACGTTTATGGATGGTGTAGGCTGGGTGGTCTGCATAGAGCGAAAAGACTTTGGCGGCTCTACCAGTAGGGGCCATGAGCACGCATTCCCTGTCCAACTGTTCAAGGGTCTTTACCAGAGCACTTACGAGTGATGTCTTTCCCGTGCCAGCAAAGCCTCTCACAATCAACACCGCATCTGCATCGGGCGATAAAATGAACTGCGCAAGCGAGTCAATGACTTTTGTTTGGTCGGCTGTCGGTTTTAAGCCAAAATGATGCAAAATGAGGTCTTTGAGATAGTCAATTAGCATGTTTTTTGAAAAAAAGTATGTCAGTTATGGGTGCAATTAAAAATTTTGCACTATTTTTGCAACGAATATAGTGATTATTCGTGGAATGGGCTATAAGTGAGCTGAAAATCTTGCTTTTCAGACCATAAAAAGGTATAAAAAACATAAAAAATTAACAAAGCATATCATGAAAAAAAGTATTTTAAATGGCCTTCTTGTCGTATGCGCATTGGGCCTTGTCGCAGCATGCTTCATGAGCATTTATAGTGACATTTCCTTCGACGAGGAGAAGGAGGCGCGTGAGAAACTTGTCAAAGCTCGTTTGATGGACATCCGCAATGCGGAGGAACAGTACAAACAGACCTTTGGCGAGTATTGCGGCACCATCGACTCGTTGATAGACTTTGTGAAGACGGGTAGAACTGTTGATAAGATTATCAAGGAAGGTGAACTGACAGATGACCAGTTGGAGTCAGGTATGACTGAAAGACAGGCTGTGGCTTTAGGTCTCATCAAGCGTGACACCGTTTGGATCAGTGCTGCACAGAAGTTGGGAATCTCTAATCCAGACTCTATGAAGTTTGTTCCAGTAGGTCGCAAGTATGATGGTAAATCTAAGGATGTTTACACTCCTTCTTTTAATGATGGTACAGGTCCTATCACTGTCTATCATGGCTTGATAGAACTTCGCAAAAAGGCTCAGTATAACATGAAGTCCCAAGAATTTGACATGTTGGTTGAGTTTCGTGCGCGTCTTGATGACTACTTGGATGGCATGAATGAGAAAAAGATTAAGAATGTGAAAGCCGAATTGAAGAAGCGTTCCAAGAACTGTGCTGAATTGATGTTTGACAATGAGGACAAAACAGAAGGTGAATGGTATGGTCTTCGTATGGGTGATCTTGAGGAAACCAACAACAAGATGGCTGGTAACTGGGAGTAAACCTTTGAAACATGATGGCAGAAACGCAAATGATTCATAAAAGTTTGTCCATTCGGCTCTGCTCGAATGGACTTTCTTTTTGTACCTATGCCCCTGGGCAAAAGGAACCATTCGACTATAAGGTGTGGGATGTCAATCACACCGTCTCCCTTGCAGCCAATTTGAAGGAGGCACTGATGACCGAACCGATGCTCAAGCAAGAGTATCAGCGTGTCAATGTGCTCGTCACCACACCTCACTTCACCACAGTGCCTGTGGCTGCGTTCAGGAAAGAAGACATTCAAGACATCTATCAGTTTGTCTTTCCAAAGGACAAACCTCAGCATGTGAGCTATAATGTGCTCCGACGTTCGGGCATTGCCATCGTCTTCGGACTTGAGCGAAGCATCTATCAGCTCTTGCTTGATGACTTTCCCCGTGCTCGTTTCTATGCTTCGGCCAGCACACTCATTGAATTCTTTGCCGAGAAGAGTTTCCTTGGTAGAGGAAAGAAGATGTATGTGTATCTTCATGAGAAGGAGATAACAATATATGCTTTTGAACAGGGCCGCATGCTCTATGCCAACACGTTTGATGCGCAGGGAGTGTCTGATATCCAATACTACACACTCAATGTGTGGAAGGAACTTGACTTCGATCAGATTGAAGATTCCCTCTACGTGGTAGGTGATGTAGAGAAACGCTCCAAGGAACTAACTGAAAAGATCAGATATTTCCTTCAAAACGTTACCCTCATAGACCGTAGCGAAGACTTCAAAGATCGTCTTACAATGGGAAATAACTTCATTCCATACGACTTGCAGGCTTTGCTCATTTGTGGCTTCTAAAATTATTCTTTACTGGGAACAGCAGGCGTGATTCAAGGTATGATGAATCAGACCAACTGTCTCCAGTATCTTTTTTTATCCAATCAGGCAATGAGAATTATTAGAGGAAAATATAAGGGACGCCGTTTCCCCGCACCCACAGGATTCAAGGCACGTCCGACAACCGACTTTGCCAAGGAAGGACTCTTCAATATTCTGGAGAATGTTTATGTAGATTTTGAAGAAGGCCCTCTCGCACTCGACCTCTTTGCAGGCACAGGCTCTATAGGCTTGGAATTGGCTTCCCGGGGTTGTAGTAAAGTGGTCTCTATCGAGAAGGACTTCAAGCATTGGCAATTTCTCTCACGTGTGCAGAAGGAGCTACAAGCCAAGGAGTGGTTTCCTCTTAAGGGCGATGTGTTTAAGTATGCCCAGTCCAGCAAAGAACACTTTGATATTATCTTTGCCGATCCTCCTTATGCATTGGAAAACCTTAAGGATATTCCTGACACCTTCCTCCCTCTTTTGACCGATGGTGGACTTCTGGTCTTGGAGCATGGTCGTGATTATGACTTCTCACAGCATTCCAGATTTATTGACCACCGAAGTTATGGAAGTGTTCATTTTTCCTTCTTTCGGTAAAAGTTCTCTACTGAAAACTCATCCTGAACAGGCATACTTGTTGTGCTCATAACAAATGCTTTCCTTTTCCCTAAAAAGCACATCGCTCTCTCTTAGACTATATGGTTCGTAAGTGAAAACTATATGGTTTGTGAGTAAATACCATATGGTTGCTACTCTTCCACCATATAGTTGCCAGTCACGGACATATATATACCAGTTTTTGTTTTCAAGTCCAGCAATCAATCCCAACTCGTCAAACTCGCATACTTATGTGTTTCCGATGATTGATTTGGGCTTAAGAGACAAAGTATCTTCCAAGCAGGAGTAACAATAAAGGCTCGGCCAATTTGGTCGAGCCTTACTATTTTGTGTGTCCTGATCGTTCTATGAGAACTTTCTGGTAAGTGTTGTGGCTTTATCTTCCACGGCCTCCTCCACCGAAGTTGCCTCCAGGGCCACCGCCTCCGAAGTTGCCTCCACGGCCGCCTCCACCGAAGCCACCCCATCCGCTGCGAGCATTATCAGTGCCATTAGAGTTCTTTCCACCAAAGATGTTGAGTTTGTAAATTATGTGGAGCATACCGTAAGAGTAGATTGCGTTGTAGCGACTGTCGCTGCTCTGATAAGCAGAAATTTGACGACTGATGTTGCTTCGGTTCTTCAATATATCGTTCCACTGCAAAGAAACTGTGAGCGCATTGCCCTTTAGGAAAGACTTTGCCACCTGAGCGTTCCAAAGGAGTTCGTTGGTGTTCATGCTGGCTGATGAGTAACCTCTACGACTGCTCTGGCTAATGTCGGTAGAGAAGGAGAGGCCATTGTTGAAGATAAGGTTCATCTCAGCACCATAACCGAAGTTCCATGTTTCCATGTTACCGGTCTTCACCACAGAGTTGCGAGAGTTGTTGTAACTTACATTACCGTTCACACCAAAATCAAACCAATCCTTACGGAAGTTAAAGCCGAGACTTTCAGACACGCCTGTTGTGTTTGTCTTTGACTTGTCTTCTGTATATTGCTGTGGGTCGAGATAACTGACCTGATGATTGTAGTTGAGGCTTGTGAACGTGTTCATGGTGAAGTAGTTGTTGGCATCCAAAGAAGTGTTGAAACCACCACCAATGTTGGCACTCCAGTTACCATTGATGTTTTCAGGCTTTGTAATTCTTACACCAGTAGTCTCATTGTAACTGGTACGGTTGGCTGTGCTGTTATTAGTCATATTCACACCACCCCAAGCAAAGATACTTCTCTGATGTGCCATCTGGAAGGTGTTAAAGTTGAAGTTGATGTTGTGACTGAAAGAAGGTTTCAGTCCAGGATTTCCCTTTGTGATGTTCAGAGGGTTGGAATCATCAGTGATATCAAGCAGATTGGTCATGCTTGGCTGAGAAGTACGTCCTCGGTAGTTCAAACGCAGATTCGTCTGCTGAGTGAAGTTGTAGCGGAAGTCAATATTGGGAGCAAGGTTGAACACATTACGTGTAATCTCTGGATATTGATTTCCCATGTATTTGTAGTCGAGCACACTTCGCTGTGGCAAGAGGTCAAGACCGAGGTTTAAATTATAGTAGTCAGTGATCTTGCGCAAACTAATACTGATGGTATGGTCGTAGTTCTTGTACTGAGAGTACTGGCTCAATTTGTTAGCCTCCTCGTTCTCATCGGCACCAATTTTATCGAAGCCTTGAGAAAGCAGGTAGTCCACTGCTCCATCTATATTGTAGCGGTATCTGTCCAGAGAGTTGGACAATTCCGTGTAGGCTGTTGGATCATAGAGGAATGCCTGACGGTCAGAGCGATTGTAACTATAGTTGTATCTGTAAGAAAATTGCAGATATGTTCTGTTTGCGATTGGTTCAGAATAAGATAATTGAGCAGAAAAAGCACTGTTTCGACCTGGAGTGGTGTAATAGCGGTTATTGGTCGTTTCTCCGCCAGTCTGCTTATAGAGAATGTTGGCGGCAGAGAGTTGCTTGCTTTCCGAACTGCCGAAATTACCTGTCGCACGCAAGGTGATGTTACGTCCGTAGTTGTTCAGTATGCGGTTCACCTGCAATTCACCATTTATGCGCTTGTTCTCGCTGTAAGTCTGCTGTTTGCTTACATTTGTGTTTACAATGAGATCCAGAAGACCATCTACAGCCGTAGGGTTATCTATAGCATTGTTCAATGGATCGTCAGTCAAAGGATTGGGGTCATCATTGAATGTTGCAGATGAATTATTGCTGTAGCCCTTGTTTTTGGTGAAGCTTCCTGATGGACGGAAGATGATGTTTGTCATTGAGTCTGGTCTCCATTCCATGCGGAAGTTGGCATTCCAATTGTTTGCACCACTTCTGTTTGCGCTGTGGCTATTGCTGAACGAACCTCTTTCGGTCACGAAGCTTTTGGTGGAAGACCAGTTCTGTGTATCGTTACCATTATAGTTGTATCTCACGCTTCCACCCGCTTCAAGTTTCTCTGTGTCCTTCGCAAAGTTGAAGCCAACGTTCTTGGAGTTTCTGAGTCCACCGCCTCCACGGCCTCCCCAGCCTCCACGACCACCGCCACCGCCGAAGCCCATGTCGCCAGTGTTGTTGGCACCACCTGTCAGCGTGTATTGACTGTTGTCGGTAAAGCGGTTCACCGTTATTCGGTTCGACCAGCGGTCTTCTGTGCCATAGCCTGCATCAAAGTTGCCAAACCAACCGTTGTTCATGCCTTTCTTCACAGTCAGGTCAAGCACCGTCTCTTCTTCGCCATCGTCAATACCTGTCACGCGAGCGAAATCACTCTTGCGGTCATAGGTCTTGATTTTGTCAATCATGTTGGTGGGGATGTTCTTCAATGCCATATTGGGATCATCGAGGAAGAATTCCTTGCCTTCCACAAGAATCTTCTTCATCGTCTTACCATTGATGGTGATATTGCCGTTCTCATCAACCTTGGCGCCAGGGAGTTTCTTTATGAGGTCTTCCAGCACAGAACCCTCAGGCACACGATAGGCAGAGGCGTTATACACCAGCGAATCACCTTTCACCTGCACTTGGGCTGCGTTTGCGCTCACGGTCACTTCCTTCATCATCTTAGAGTCTGGGATGATATACATATAGCCCAACTCCACGTTCTTGTCCTTCTTGTTGGTCAGGTCAAGTTCCAGCACTCTGGTTCGGTAGCCAATGTAAGTAATCTTCAAGGCATATTTACCTGCCTTTACCTTTTTGATATTAAAACTACCGTCGGTGGTGGTGGCTGCACCAGCCACCATACTGCTGTCGGGAAGCGACAAGATTCTTACAGTAGCCGCAATGACAACTTCGTTTGTCTCATCTTCAAGAATAGTGCCCGACACGTTGTAGGTTGATTGGGCGTTTGCACCTATGCTCATAAGCATGAGCAACATGGCGAGAAGAGAATGTTTCATATTGTGATGTTAATTATTGATTTTTTCCCGTTTATGTACCCAAATTGACTTCAAAGTGTAGAAAAGGTTTAATGGTATGCTTTGTTTTTTATTTATTATGCCTAATTTTGCATGGAAAATAAAACCCTACAATCCATCAATCCAACGAATCATGCATAAAGTCATCCTTTTATTCGTTATTTTATTCTCTTCCTTCTCTCTCTCGCTCCACGCACAGTTCGCTCGTTTGGAGAAGTATCCTAACATTCCCTCTCAGTATGATGCAGCCTTTGTGGATTATGTGAAGGACTTTGCCAGTGGCGTGGCCAAATCATCCTATGGACAATACTTCGGACAGATTACCCGTGAGCGCAATGTGTATGGCTTTGGGGCTTACTACACCGACAACGACGGCATCATCTATGGTCAATATCGTCTGGGCAACTTCCTTTTTGGCATCAAGATGGGAACTCAGATGGCACGTGTGGGCTCTAACGACCACTATATCTGCTATGACCTCACCACAGGCGACCCGCTCTACATCATGAAGGATAGTGCCAAATACTCTCTTCCTGCTGAATATGGGCAGACTTATCGTTTTGAGTCGCTCAACTATCAGAATGGAGACAAGTATGTGGGCGAGACTGTGAACGGCAAGCGTGAAGGCGTGGGCATCTATTATTATAGTAATGGCAATTACTACTACGGACGCTATCGCAACAATGAGCGTCGAGGCTTCGGAGCCATGTTCTTCACCAACAACACACTCACCATTCAGTATTGGAAGGGAGAGGATGAATAACTCTTCCGTCACTGCCAACAGCATCAAAGCCTGGTTTCTGGCTGCTCGTCCCAAGACGCTTACAGGAGCCGTAGCCCCCGTCTTGGTAGGTGGCAGCATGGCTTTCTCCACTGGAGGTGATGGCATCATCTTTCTCTTTTGTCTTCTGTTTGCAATCTGTATGCAGATAGATGCCAACTTCATCAATGACTATTTTGACTTCCGCAAAGGCACTGACCGTGAAGACCGCTTAGGTCCTGAACGTGCCTGTGCCCAAGGCTGGATAACCCCATCAGCCATGTGCTGGGGCATCCTCCTCACCACAGTCCTTTCCTGTCTGGTCGGTCTCATCATCCTCATCCTTGCTGTGTGTGACGACTTCTCCACCCTCATCAACATGGCGACTTCTGAACCGCATCAATTTGATTTCTCGTCTGTTGTCTGCCCCATCACTCCAGAAGGCTTCCAGCGAGGCATCATCCTGCTCCTGGTCGGCCTCTTCTGTGTGGTTTTCAGTTTTCTCTACACCACCAGTCTCTCCTATCTCGGCTTGGGCGATCTCCTTGTCCTTGTCTTCTTCGGGCTTATCCCCGTCGTCTTCACCCACTATGTCATGACCCAAGGTCAGTGGAGTTATCCCCTTCTCACAGCAGGCATCGCTATGGGACTCGTCACCGACAGTCTCCTCATGGTCAATAACTACCGCGACCGTCACCAAGACAAACTCAGTGGCAAGCGCACCATTGTCGTGCGCATCATCCAATTGCAGACTCGTCGCCTCGGCACAGAGGTTGGTCAGCAGTCAGCCAGCCTCATCAGCCTCCGTCTCTACCTGTGGCTTGGCATTCTCTCAGCCCTTTTTGGCTTCGTCACCGCCCTTCTTCTTGGCGATGGTCACATCATCCGTGGTCTTCTCTCCATGCTCCTCTTCATGGGCATGCATTTCGCCACCTACCGTAAGATGCTCCTTCTTGATGGCAAAGCCCTCAACTCCATCCTCGGGGCAACAGCCCGCAACATCTTCTTCTTTGGGTTGCTTTTGGCTTTCACGGTGTTGTGAGAGGAGGACGTAGAAAGTATGTTCGGCGCATTCAACTCATTTCGATAAATTCAGTAGAAAACTGCAATCCATTTCGATTGCTGGCATATATTCTCCATCACACTTCTTCCCTTTCTTTTTTTGCGAAAATAAAAGGTCATTCAGCGATGATTCAACTTCAGTGGAAAAAGGGTAAGGCGATTTTAGGAGGCTTTTTCGATGGACGGTCTTTTCAGGAGCGTGAATGATGCAATGCTAATGCTCGATAGCGTTCGTATCCTTTTTATTTACAATTACTTATGCTTCTCTAAAAATTCCACGCTGATGATGGCTCAAACGCACCATTGTTCGTTGGTCATCGCACCATTGTGCGTTGGTCATTGAAGCATTGTGCGTTTGCCATCGCACTATTGTTCATTTACGCATGAAGCATGCCTCCATCATTTGACGAGCCTATAGCATGGGGAATCCATGCTGTTTCCTCCTCTTGAGCACCATTCTTCATTTGCTCTCCCTGACAAAAGGAGGAGGACATGTTAATTTTACCAAACCTCTTTTAATGATGAAAAATCACCTTATCTGATATTCGCTACCCCCTTTTAAATGCCAAAACACATCTTTTTATTAAATAATTGTTATTTTTTTTAGATTTTATTTGTGAGTGACAGAAGAATTATCTATATTTGCCCCAGTATTTCATACTAATCAATCTGTATATTTGATGATAGAAGAACAATCTGTAGATGCCTTCATGTCATCTTACTGACCACTATTACAGCATGCTCCATCGCATGCGTCGTCATCTGCCAGTTTCTGCGGTATCAGACATGATTTTATTTAACTAAATAAAAATGTTGAAAAATCGATATCCTTGCTAAAAAAGGATGTCGGATGTACCTTTTGCTAATCAATAAAGTATTCAAGTTGGAGAATAAAAAACGAAATGAAGACAAATATCGTATTATTGATAGTTTTTCCTTTATTTCTTCTTAGTTGCTTTCAAAAAGAAAGAAAAGGAATATACTTTGATAAAGTGGAATATATACAAGAGTTCCCTTTCAATTCAAATCTTACTAATGGGGAAAAATATCCAACCACAGTAATAGGTAAACTTGACTTATGTGTTCAAGATACATTCCTTATCTTCTACACACAAAACTATAAGGGACTTTGGAGTATAATGTCAATTCGGACAAATAAAGAACTTGGAACTCTTTTTTGCAAGGGGCATGGTCCTTTTGAATTTGTGCAAGGTCCTAACCTCGATTCATGTCCAACCTTTTTTCACAACAACGACAGTTTATACGCCACTGTATATGATTTTGGTACAGGAAAACTATATTGCATTAATATAACGTGAGTTCGACGAATTCAGAACAAAGCAATCTGTGTGTCAAATGTCCTTTGTACATTGATGCACGGTTTCTTTGGGAACAGGCAATATGCTGCAATGGCGCCCAGTAAGTTGACTATGAA
>JAAYDO010000036.1 GCA_012729225.1 Bacteroidales bacterium
AGAAATCTTGCTTGATTCAAGAAAAAGCATTAAATTCGCACCCGAAAACAAGAAGATTCTCGGATAAGACAGTCCGAAACTAACAATAACAGAACCCGTCGGCATCCCGTAGATCTGCTGGCGGGTCACCTTTTTATTTAGACAGCAATGAGCAATCAGAAGCCACGCACGATAGAGGAACAAATTCGCCTTCTCCGTTCAAGGGGAATGGTGTTCAGTAGTGAGGAGTATGCAAGGCAATGCCTCCAGCATATCAGCTACTTCCGTCTGAAATACTATTGGACGGATATGCGAGACGAGGATACTGAGCACGATTTCTTGAAGGGCGCATCGTTTGATGATGTGGTAGCCCGCTACAACTTTGACCGTAACCTGCGTCTCATCCTCTTCTATGCTATTGAGATTATAGAAGTGGCACTGAGAAGATTATCTATCATCTGTCACAGGCAAAGGACAGCGGTCTGTGGTATCTGGACAATTCACTCTTTGAGAAACAGGACTACTATGAAGACTCCCTGCTCGACTTGAAATATGAGTTTGAGCGCAGCACGGAACCGTTTGCCAAGGAATACGTTGCAGGACACAAGAACTGGGACAGCGAATCCATAGAGGGTGACAATCCTGATGCATGGATGATACTGGAGGTAGCCACTTTCGGCACACTCTCGAAAATGTATAAGAACATGAAGAGCCAGTTGCCCCAACGAGCAACCATAGCCAATGAGTTTGGTCTCTATTCTGCAAAGGAACTCTCCAGTTGGTTGGAGGCAATATCCGTTCTGCGAAACATCATCGCCCATCATTCACGCTTATGGAACAGGAGTCTTGCCAAGCAACCAATGAATATCAAGGGACATCGCGACAAGTGGCTGAACACCCCATTGACGGACAATCAAAAGAAGAAACCCTACGGAGTTATCACGGCAATGCTCTATCTCTGCAATGCCGTGTATCCTGAGAATCAAATCAAGCGGAAGATTCTTTCCCTGCTGGACAGTAGCAAGGACATTCCGTATGGCAAGTTAGGCTTTACTGGCAACTGGCGTGAAGATCCCATCTGGACGTAAATAGTAAATAAGTCCAATGGATTTGGCTGTCTCACAGATTCTTCGTGCATTTGTAGCCGACAATGAGCCATGGAAACAAGCTGGTGGCTCTGCGTCAAGCGGTCTTTCACCACGCAAATTGAGGCAGAACACGGAAGTCAGAAGGTTTCCAGTTCGTAACCTCGAAAATGGCGTTATTTCTCAAACCTCTTGTAAACAAAGAAAGTTTGAGGACTTCTTCCAAAGTTACGGAAATATTTTGTATGGCAGATGATTTCTGCAAGTTTTTTTGATGAAATGATGAAAAAAACGCTAAAGGCTGTGAGAAAAGGGAAAGAGAAATTTAAGACACGCACACGTAACTCTGCAAGACACAGGGCAGGAGTTAAGTGAAATAGATAGTGTGGAAAGAAGGGCAATGAAAAAACGTTTTCGTTTTTTTTTATAAATCCAGGTTCGTTTTTCTCATAGTCTATATGGTTCGTGAGTAAAAACCATATAGTATTTAGTCAGCAACCATATGGTTTCTACTTTCCTACCATATGGTTGCTGGTCGTGAGATGTACCCCAACTATAACTTTAGTTTTTGGTTTATCCTTACACCTACTGGTTTTGTTTTATCGTAATTCTCTATAATTCCCTTTTGCTTCCCCTTTTTCTGTGCTTTTATAGACTTTATAATTTCTACAATATTGATTTGATAAGGTTTCGTATCATACTCTCTTGTAAAAATAGGTGTCTCAGTTTGGGGGTCTGCGATTGAGTCAATGACAACATCATTGGCTATCTCCTTAAAAGCACTTCACGATGACATTAAAGGCAATATTACAAATGAACTACAAACACAAAGGTAAACATGGATGTGGAAATAAACTTTCTTCACTTGTTTCATAAGACCCTTCATTCCGCAACACTTTAATGTGGATTAATGTTTGTCCACCAATCTAAATTGACTTCACCTTTATTCCAATTTCAGTGAATGGTTTTTCCCAGTTAAAGTTATAGATCGAAAAGGATTTTTTGGGGGACTATCTGATTACAGTTTGGTGGTGATGAAGGCGGCAAGTTCGTCTTTGGCGATCTTTGTTTGTTCGCCAGACACCATGTCTTTGAGTGCTACCATGTCTTCTGCCATCTCTGTCTCACCTGCCATGACCACGAATGGTATGCTCTTGGCGTTGGCATAACTCATCTGCTTCTTCATCTTGACAGCATCGGGGAAAATCTCTGCGCTGATGCCTGCTGAGCGAACCTGTGCCAGCAGTGGCAGGCAGTAGGCAGACTCTGACTCGCCAAAGTTGGTGAAGAGGACTTTTGTGCCACCCACGGCTTCTTTGGGATAGAGGTCGAGTTGGTTGAGCACGTCGAAGATGCGGTCTGCTCCGAAGGAAATGCCCACACCGCTGAGACCTGGCATGCCGAAGATGCCTGTGAGGTTGTCATAACGTCCACCTCCTGTGATAGAGCCTATTTCCACATCGAGGGCTTTCACCTCGAAGATGGCGCCAGTGTAGTAGTTGAGTCCTCTGGCGAGGGTGAGGTCGAGCTCTACCTCGTTTTTGAATCCTGTGAGTCTGTTGAGAATGTATTCCATCTCGTCCACGCCCTTGAGTCCTGTGGCGGATTCTTTCAGTACTTCACGCATCGTGGCAATCTTTTCTGCATTGGTGCCGCTGAGCAGGATGATGGGCTGGAGTTTCTCTATTGCATCGGAAGGTATGCCGTTTTGTGCCAGTTCGGCATTGACGGCTTCAAGTCCTATCTTGTCGAGTTTGTCCATTGCCACTGTGATGTCCACTATCTTGTCGGTCTGACCAATGATTTCTGCAATGCCGGCAAGAATCTTGCGGTTGTTCATCTTGATGCACACGTTCACACCAAAACGGGTGAAAACGGTGTCTATGATCTGCATGAGTTCCACCTCGTTGAGGAGTGAGTCACTGCCCACCACATCGGCGTCACACTGATAGAATTCTCTATATCTGCCTTTCTGTGGACGGTCGGCACGCCACACAGGTTGAATCTGGTAGCGTTTGAATGGCAGGGCGAGTTCTTCGCGATGCTGGACGACATAGCGTGCGAATGGCACGGTGAGGTCATAGCGGAGACCTTTCTCGCAGAATTTGGTGGCAAGGCGTGCGGTGCTGGTGCTGCTCACCTCGTCGGCTGTCATGCCATGGAGGAAGTCGCCAGAGTTGAGAATTTTGAAGAGAAGCTTGTCGCCTTCTTCACCGTATTTGCCCATCAGGGTGGAGAGATTCTCCATGGCGGGCGTTTCAATCTGCTGAAAGCCGTAGAGGGCATAGACCTCTTTGATAGTGTTGAAGATATAGTTGCGTTTCGCCATTTCGACAGGTGAGAAGTCACGTGTGCCTTTGGGAATGCTTGGTTTCTGTGCCATAGTCTGTATGTGATAATATGTTGTGAGTCTTTGTTGCTGTTGGGGTGGGGCATGGTGCTCCGTGTCGGAAGACGAGTGCAAAGTTACGAATAATTTTTCACCCGTCAAAGGGGCTGCTTCATATTTCGGGGATGATGCTCCAGGATTTCCTTGCGAAGGTGTGAGGTGTCGATGTGTGTGTAGATTTGTGTGGTTGCAATGGACTCGTGACCGAGCATGGCTTGGATGGCACGCAGGTTGGCTCCACCCTCAAGGAGAGAGGTGGCGAAGGAGTGGCGGAAGGTGTGGGGAGACACTTCTTTTTTGAGACCAGCCTTTTCCACAAGGTCTTTGATGATGAGGAAGACCATGACGCGTGTGATGGGTTTCTTTCTGCGATGGCTGATAAATACAAAGTCTTGATGTTCGGGAGCTATGGGCAGGAGGTTTCTGTCCATCAAGTAGAGTTGAATCTCGTGGATGGCTTTCTCCGAGATGGGTACGAGGCGTTGCTTAGAGCCTTTTCCCTCCACCTTGATGAACTGTTCGTCGATGAAGAGATTGCTGATCTTGAGGTTGATGAGTTCGCTGACCCGCAGTCCGCAACTGAAGAGTGTCTCGATGATGGCTTTGTTGCGTTGCCCCTCTGGTTGGCTGAGGTCGATGACAGACTCGATGGTGTCTATCTCCTCAACAGAGAGCACATCGGGAAGGTGCTGGGGTTTCTTGGGAAACTCAAGGAGTTCGGTGGGGTTGGTCTTCAGCACATCGTTGAGCACCAGGAAGTGATAGAAGCTCCTGACACCAGATAGGATGCGTGAGAGCGAGATGGGACTGATGCCCACATCTATCATAAGAGCAGAGAAGTGGTGTATGTCGTCAAGCTGGGCTGAGAGGTAGTCTTTGCCTTCATCTTTGATGAAGTGCGAGAATTTGTCAAGGTCGCGCATGTAGGCATCCACAGTGTTGGGCGAACATCCCTTTTCCAGTTTGAGATACTGATAGTATCGCCTGATCAGTCGTTGGTTATTCAATTCGTCGTTCATAGCGCAAAGGTACTCAAATAATTCTTAATTTTGTAAAAAGGAAGACTGAATTATGTGTGCAGATGCTGATTTGTGCATTTTATTCCTTACCTTTGCATGAAAATATATAAGCTTGATGAAAAAGGTTATCTTCATGTTTTTTGCCTTGATGGCAATGGTGCGTCCTGCTTTTGCTCAGAGGGAACACAACTTCTCTTTGGCGAAGAATCTGGATGTGTTCAACAGTCTTTATCGCCAGATTGACATCTTCTATGTGGACTCTCTTCAGCCAGAGAAGGTGATAAAAGTGGGTATTGACGCCATGCTGAAAGAATTGGATATCTACACGAAATATTATCCTGAGGAGGATATGGGAGAGTTGAAGATGATGACGACGGGCAAGTATGGTGGCATTGGAGCTGTGATTCGCATGCGCAAGGACTCTACGGTGATCATTCAAGAGCCATACCCTGACATGCCTGCCGCAGAGGTGGGGTTGCAAGTGGGCGATGTGCTGAAGAAGATTGATGGCAAGAGCCTGAAGGGTTTTTCGGTGTCGGAGGTGAGCGACTTGTTGCGTGGTGAGCCAGGCACTACTTTCGTGCTGCAGGTGCAGAGACCTGGTGAGAAGAAGGTGCGTGACTTTAAGGTGACGAGAAAGAGCATCAAGCGTCCAGCTATTCCATATAGTGGTATGATGGGTGATGCGGGTTATATTTATCTGACGGAATTCACTGAGGGCTGTGCGAAGGAAATGCGTAAGGCGATTATCTCGCTGAAGGAGAGAGGTGCGGAGAAGTTGATTCTCGACCTGAGAAGTAATGGTGGCGGTCTGCTGAACGAGGCTGTGGACATTGTGAATCTCTTTACTCCTAAGAATCTGAAGATTGTGGAGACCAAGGGCAAGATGGTTGCCGCGAATAACACATATATGACGAATAATGATCCTCTGGACCTAAACATCCCATTGGTAGTGTTGGTGAATGATGAGACAGCAAGTGCGGCTGAAATTGTGTCGGGTGCTTTGCAGGACTTGGATAGAGCAGTGGTGGTGGGCTGTGACACTTATGGAAAGGGACTGGTGCAGAGTTCGCGTGAGTTGCCTTATAATGGTAGCATCAAGATGACGACTGCCAAGTATTATCTTCCTTCTGGGCGTTGCATCCAGAAGATTGACTATAAGAAACTGCGTGAGGCTGCTGAGATTTATCGTGCCACAGGCAAGAAGGTGAGCATGAGCGCAGACAGCACCAGGCAGATTTTCCACACGTCGGGCGGTCGTGAGGTGACCGAAGGCAATGGCATCAAGCCTGATGTGGAGGTGAAGCATGACACGATTGCCAACATCGTGTTTTATCTCTCGCAGGACGATGTGATGACGGATTGGGGCACTCGCTACTACCAGAGTCATCCGACCATCCCCGCAGTGAAGGATTTCAGCATTACAGATGCAGACTATGCTGATTTCAAGAAGATGGTGAAGGAGAGCGGCTTCACGTATGACCGTCTTTCGGAGAAGAGGTTGGCTGATCTGAAGAAGACTGCTCAATTTGAAGACTACTATGATGAGGCTAAGGACGAGTTTGATGCGCTGGAGAAGAAATTGGCTCACAATATTGACAGGGAGATGGACCGCAAGGAGAAAGACATCCGCAAGGTCATGAGCAATGAGATTGTGCGCCGCTACTACTATCAGGCAGGTGTGGTAGAGGAGGCACTCAAAAACGATGAGGATTTGGAGAAGGCGATAGAGGTGCTGAACAATCAGGCTGAATACAATCAACTTTTAGGAAAGAAATAAGACCTAAACTATATGTCACTACGCAACAATCGGGCAATAAGAACAAATAGAAGCATGATGCTGGGCATCATCTTCCTCGGTCTCGTCATCATCGGGTGTGTATTCGCATTCCTTTACATGTCTTTTCATTCTGGCATACAGACTGGTGGACAGGAGAACGCTCCTCAGGGAATGTCGGATGCGGACAGTATGGTGTTTGTGCTGGATGACTCTATTTTTGGAGATTCTATTGATGTTCAATAATGATTGCTTTTACCCGAAATCCTCTCTTAAACCATTATTTCATGAAACAACAGAGTTTGTGCCGAGGGAAATATTGTGCCCTCCTCCTTTTGCTTTTTATGCTTCAACCTGCCACGCTACGGGCGCAGTGTCCTGCAAAGAACACCGCCTTTAAGGCTGGTGAGAGCCTGACCTATGATTTGTATTTCAATTGGAAATTTGTATGGGTGAAGTGTGGTGCAGCCTACTATACCATTAAGTCGAGCAGTTTTCAGGGGAAGGAATCGCTTAGGAATGACTTGCTTTTTACCAGTAATGAGAGATTCGATGCGGTGTTTACGATGCGTGACACACTGATTAGCCATATTACTCCCGACTTGGTTCCTTTGTATTTTCGCAAGGGATCGCTGGAGGGAAAGCGATACACTGTAGATGAGGTGTGGTACACGTATCCGAGGGGAAGAAGCCATGTGAGGCAGCACTATCGCAATAGTGAGGGACAGTGGTCTGAGCATCATTATGAGAGTGATGAATGCAACTACGACATGTTGTCGATTCTTTCACTGGCCCGCTCGTTTGACCCTAAGAACTATCAGGTGGGGCAGAAGATTCGTTTCTCCATGACAACAGGTAAGAAGGTGGAGGAGCAGACTTTGGTGTATAAGGGCAAGAAGGATTGGAAGGCGAATGATGGGAAGACATATCATTGTCTGGTCTTCTCTCTGCTGGACTATGAAGACAAGAAAAGCGGGAAAGAACTTCTCCGCTTTTATGTGACAGACGATGCAAGGCACATGCCTGTGCGTATTGACTTCTATCTGAAGTTTGGCACTGCTAAGGCTTTCTTGGCAAAAGTTGAATGACTCTTGCAAGAATGTGGGCAATGTTGTCCCTATATCCAAGAATACGCATGTCTTCTTCAAACACAATGATTTATGGATGAAAAAGAGAACTATGCTTATGGGGCGAAAACGCATGGATGGTTCGTTGGTCATCGCACCATTGTTTATTGGCACTTGAAGCATTGTTCGTTTGCCATTGAACAATTGTTCGTTGAGGCATGCGGAAGGCTCCGAACATGGGAGATGTAAAATGGCAGGGAAACCCTGCCATTTTCATCCTCACGCATGTCTGATTTGTTTCACGTCTTCTCCTAATAATTGGGGCAAGGCATGGTGTTTTCGTCGAACTCACGTATAATGTGTGCTTTAGATTTCTTCTCTATGACACCATGCTAATGCCACGCTCAAGAGCCATGTTGCGCAGGTTGATGATGGCATAGCGCATGCGCCCCAATGCAGTATTGATACTGCAGTTGGTCTTCTCGGCAATTTCCTTGAAGGATAGTTCGTCGTAGATGCGGAGAAGGAGCACTTCGCGTTGTGCATCGGGTAAAAGGGCTATGAGGTCTCTTACCTGCTGTAGTGTTTGATGGTCGATCAGTTCCTGCTCACGGTTCTCATTGATGGCGATATTTGCACGATTGAAGAGATCTGTTTCGGATTCATCGTTGGAGATGAGTTTGTCAGATGGAGTGGTGCGATAGTGGTCAATGAGATGATTGTGTACAATGCGCATCATCCAAGAGGCAAATTTGCCATTCTCGGCATATTGCCTATTCTTGATACGCACTACAATCTTGATAAAGACATCTTGAAAGAGATCTTCTGCAAGTTCTTGGTTTTTGACAGAATAAAGAAAGTAGGAGAATACCTTCTGTTCGTATCGTTTCAACAATGTGTCGAACGCACTGTTATTGCCTTCTTGATACAAACTAACCAACTGCTCGTCGGCGAGTTCATGTAACTGTTTCATTATGCTTTGGGTTTTGTTTTAGCGTAATGTCTTTTCGATAGGCAATTTGGATAAAAAATTGTTGAACAAGAGGTGGACTTTGTCGTTAGACGGGGCAAAGTAACATATTTTAAATGAGAAATGCAAATTTTTCTCTAAAAAAATACGAAATATGTCTTTTTGTCGTTGTGGTTCTCATTCCAACAGACCACCATCTTCTATCTTGAAACCTCTGAGCAGGTCGATGACGGGCATGCGTTTCTTGCCTTCTATCTGGATGACCTGAAGATTGAGCAGTCCATCAGGAACGGCCACCTTGAGGTAAGTCTTTTCATCGGTGAGGATAGTGCCAGGGAGGAGGGAGATGTTGCTTGCGGGCTCTTTGGTGGCTTGATAGATCTTGATGGACTTGCCATTGAGAGTGGTCCAAGCGGCAGGGTATGGGCTGAGACCTCGGATGAAGTTGTAGATGCGCTTGAGGGGTTGATGCCAATCAATGCGACATGTGTCTCGGAATATTTTTGGTGCAGGAATGAGTGGCACATCCTTGAACATTTCTTGTGGAATGGAAGTGACGGAGCCAGCCAATAGGTTGTCGACAGTCTCCTTGACAAGTTGCCCGCTCAGCGTCATGAGTCGGTCATGGACATCCTCCACATTGTCATTTTCACCAATAGGCACTTTGACCTGCTGGATGATGTCTCCTGTGTCAATCTCATGTTTGAGAAAGAAGGTGGTTACACCTGTTTCGGTTTCTCCGTTGATGACTGCCCAGTTGATGGGGGCTGCGCCACGGTATTTAGGAAGTAGGCTGGCATGTGCATTGAATGTGCCCATTGGAGGCATGTTCCATACCACCTCGGGCAGCATGCGGAAGGCTACTACTATCTGGAGGTCTGCATGAAGAGACCGAAGTTCATCTACAAACTCGGGATCTTTGAGTTTGACAGGTTGTAAGACTTTCAGACCGTGTTCCACGGCATATTGTTTGACTGGGCTGGGCTGGAGTACGCTGGCGTGGCGACCCATAGGCTTGTCGGGCATGGTGATAACAGCAACGACATTGTAGCCCCCTTCTACGAGGACCCGGAGGCTCTCGACAGCAAAGTCAGGAGTGCCCATATAGATGATTCTGAGGTCTTCTTTCTTCATGTGTTATTCTTGACTGAATTTGATGAGTGTTTCTCGATAGCTGGTGAAGAGTCCTGAACGAGAGATGAAACCCAAGTAATGACCAGACTGATCAACCACAGGAAGGTTCCATGCGTGGGTATCTTCAAACTTTCCTGCCACAACCTTGAGGGAATCGTTTACCATGAGGATGGCTGGAGGTTCTTTCATGAAAGAACCTACGGTGAACATGTGGTAGAGTTCAGGACGGAACATGTGGAGGCGCACAGAATCGAGCGAAACCACACCGAGAAGTTTGTTATTGACATCTACCACAGGAAAGATGTTTCGGTGAGAGCGTGCAATGATGGTGACAAACTTCTTGAGTGGCATGTCGGGCGACACGCTTTGGTAGTCTGTCTCCATGACTGACTGCAGTTTGAGCAGGGTTAGAATGGCATTATCCTTGTTGTGGGTGAGGAGTTGGCCTCTGCGTGCCAAACGCATGGCATAGATGCTGTGAGGCTCAAAGATATTGATGGTGAGAAAGGATACGACCGATACAATCATGAGCGGTACAAAGAGGTCATATCCACCTGTAAGTTCGGCAATGAGGAAGATGCCTGTGAGCGGTGCGTGCATCACACCCGACATGAGTCCAGCCATGCCATAGAGTCCGCAGTTCTTGGGAGAAACGTAGCAGGTGCTGCCAAGGCTAAGCCCTAATCCCATGTTCCAAAGTTGGGCGAAGATGAAGCCTGCAATACAGCCAAGGAAGAGGCTTGGAGCAAATACTCCACCACACCCTCCACCTCCATTGGTAGATGTGGTGGCAAAAACCTTGAGGAGAAGCACAAGACCAAGGTAGATGAGAAGGTTGTTCTCATTACCATAGAAAAGGGTGTTGTGCATAATCTCCTGAGCAGAGGCATTGTTGATGAGTTGGATGATGACGTCATAACCCTCACCATACATGGCAGGGAAGAAGTAGATGAGTGTGCCGAGCACGACTGCTCCGAGGAGAAACTTGTAGGTACGGCTCTTTATTTTGGCAAATATCCCTTCAAACCAGTTCATGGATCGAGTGAAGTAGAGGCTGACGAGTCCGCACACAACGCCCAGCACAATACATCCCGGGATGATGTCAATGGTAAAAGCCTTGCTCAGATTGAAATCAAACTGTGGGGCAGTGCCGTAGAAGGCATAGGACACACAAACGGAAGTGATGCTGGTGACAAGCAAGGGAAGCAGGGAGGAGAAACTCAGGTCGAGCATGAGTACTTCAAGCACGAAGACGAGTCCTGCGATAGGGGCTTTGAAAACACCTGAAACGGCTCCTGCCGCTCCACAGCCTACCAAAAGCATCAGTGTCTTGGGGGGCAAGTGGAATCGTTTGCCAAAGTCTGAGCCCCATGCTGCACCCGTCAGTACAATAGGTGCCTCGGCTCCGACAGAACCTCCAAACCCGATGGTGATGGCACTGGCTATGATGCTGGACCAGCGATTGTGGGATTTGATGCGAGATCGTCCTCTCGCCATGGCATAGAGAATCTTGGTCACTCCATGACTGATGTCGCCCCTGACAATGTATTTGACAAACAGCAAGGTGATGAGGATGCCTATGGCTGGGAACACGAGGTAGAGGAGATTGGTGTCTTCTGCCGCAAAGCCAGAGGTGAGGAGATGCTTGATTTCCTCTATCAGGAACTTCAGCACGAAGGTGGTCAAGCCAGTGAAGATGCCCACCATGAAACTGATCATCAACACGATTTGACGTTCTGAGTGATCGCCTTTGATCCATTCTGTGATGGATTGCAGAAGATTGATTTCCTTGCGTCTTATTCCTGTTAAATTCATAGATATATCCTCTTACTTTAACTGATTTGTGTGAAAAAGAAAAGATGAATCATGCAGGATTAGAGTTTCCTTTCTCTTCTCCAGCGGATGGCTTCATTCACGAATGACGGTGAACTGACCATTGGCACTCATCTTGATAATGCTGCTGGGCTTATGCTTTTCCTTGCTCTGGCGAGAATACTTGACCACATAGTCCACAGCGTTCTTGATGTCATCAGAAATCTCATCGAAGGTTCCTGGAGTGGGTTCGCCACTGATGTTGGCACTTGTACTTACGATGGGCTTTTGAAATCGGAAACAGAGTTCTTTGCTGAACGCTTCTCTTGTGATGCGTATGCCTACACTTCCATCTTCTGCCACGAGATTGGACGCCAGTCCTGTCACATTATCAAAAATAACGGTGAGAGGTTTCTCGCTGAGTTCAATCATGTCCCAAGTGACATCTGCCACATTTCTCACATAACGCTGAAGGCGCACATCGCTATCTACCAAGCAGATGAGTGCCTTGCTGTTCTCGCGTTGTTTGATGGCATATACTTTTTTTACAGCCTCTGGGTTGGTTGCATCACAACCGATGCCCCAAACGGTGTCGGTAGGGTAGAGGATGACACCTCCTGCCTTCATGACCTCTATGGCTTTCTTTACTTCGTCTTGTAACATATTGCTTAAAATTCGCTTGTGAAGTGGAACTTGATGTGCTTGAAGTCTTGCTGAGCCATCATGAGCACATAGTTGGAGTCGGCAAGGAAGACATCTCTTCCATCACGGTCTTTTGCCATATACTGGTATTTGCGCTTCTTGAACGATTCAAGTTCTGCCTCGTCATCGCTCTCAATCCAGCATGCCTTGTAGAGGCTCACAGGTTCCCATTTGCATTTGGCATTATATTCGTTTTCAAGCCTGTATTGGATGACCTCAAACTGCAACTGTCCCACAGTGCCAATAATCTTTCTATTGTTGAACTGATTGACAAAGAGCTGCGCCACACCTTCGTCCATGAGTTGGTTAATGCCTTTTTCCAATTGCTTGGTCTTCATGGGGTCTGCATTCTCAATATACTTGAACATTTCAGGAGAGAAACTGGGTAATCCCTTGAAGTGAAGCAATTCGCCCTCAGTGAGAGTATCGCCAATCTTGAAGATACCGTTGTCTGGCAGACCTACAATATCACCAGGGTATGCTTCTTCTATGGTACTCTTCTTCTGTGCCATAAATTGGGTGGGAGAGGAGAATCGAACGGTCTTGCCGTTGCGCACATGAAGATAGGGAGCATTTCTGACAAACCTGCCTGAACAAACCTTGCAGAAGGCAGTGCAAGAACGGTGATTAGGGTCGATGTTGGCTGTAATCTTGAAGATGAAGCCTGTGAACTTAGGTTCTGCAGGTTCTACAGTACGCTCCTCTGCTGTGGTGGGACGAGGATTGGGCGCAATCTCCACAAAGCAGTCAAGAAGTTCCTGCACACCAAAGTTGTTGAGGGCTGAGCCAAAGAATACTGGAGCAACCTCGGCATCGAGATAGCGCTCCACGTTGAATGGGTCATACACACCTTCTATCATCTCAAGGTCTTCACGAAGTTTGCTTGCATCCTCTGCACCCACATGCTCATCAAGTTCTGTAGAGGTTGTATCCACCTTCACCTTTTCTGTCACTTTTTGCTTGTTAGGTGTGAAGAGGTTGAGTCCACCTTCATAAATGTTATATACGCCCTTGAAGCGTGCGCCTTGGTTGATAGGCCAAGAGAGAGGTCTCACCTTGATCTGCAGTTCGTTTTCCACCTCATCAAGCAGGTCGAAAGGGTCACGACCTTCACGGTCCATCTTGTTAATGAAAACGATGACAGGGGTCTTGCGCATGCGACAGACAGTCATAAGCTTTCGGGTCTGGTTCTCCACACCCTTAGCACCATCAATCACAATGATGGCAGAATCTACAGCCGTAAGTGTGCGGAAGGTGTCTTCAGCAAAGTCTTGGTGACCAGGCGTGTCAAGTATGTTCACCTTGTAGGGTGGCTGATCCTGATTCACTGTTGGTGGCAGGTAGTCAAACTCCATCACGGAGGTGCTCACAGAGATTCCACGTTGTTTCTCTATCTCCATCCAGTCTGATGTGGCAGTCTTCTTAATCTTGTTACTCTTCACAGCTCCAGCCACTTGAATCTGACCACCAAAGAGAAGTAGTTTCTCCGTCAAGGTTGTCTTACCAGCATCAGGGTGAGAGATTATCGCAAATGTGCGTCTTCTTTCTATTTCGTTCATTCAATATATATTGTTGTTTTCTACATAATAGATATGTGCATAAGTCTTCACATGCGCATGTGTCCTGTCGTCATGATGCCTTGTGTCGTCCTATGCGCATGTGTCAGCAGTTCTTCATGAGGGTCTCAATACATTCTTTCAGGCTTTCCTCCCAATAGGGAATCTCTATGTTGTAAGTCTGCTTGATTTTAGTCTTGTCGAGCACTGAGTAGTGAGGGCGTGCGGCAGGAGTGGGATATTCTGCCGTGTGCAAAGGCTTGACATGGCAAGTTGTGATGCCTGCTATGCGATGAATGGCTTTCGTGAAGTCATACCAAGAGATAACTCCCTCGTTGCTGAAGTGATAGATGCCAGCCACAATACCTTTATTGATAGCGGTAAAGATGGCTACTGCCAGATCACGAGCATAAGTAGGAGTGCCTACTTGGTCAAAGATAACTCCCAGTTCAGGCTTTTCTTTTCCCAGGCGCATCATGGTCTTCACAAAGTTATTGCCAAAGGTGGAGTAGAGCCATGCTGTTCGGATAATGAAGAAGTCCTTGCAGTTTGCCTTCACGCTTTCTTCTCCTGCCAGCTTGGTACGTCCATACACCGAGTTGGGACATGTGGGCAAATCTTCGGTCACAGGTCTGTGACTGGTGCCGTCAAACACATAGTCTGTGCTGATCTGAACCATGCTTCCTCCCCTTTTGCCCACAGCCTTGGCCAAATAGCCAGGGGCGATATTGTTGAGCAGATTGCAGAAGTCTTCGTTGCTCTCTGCCTGATCCACTACGGTGAAGGCAGCGCAGTTCACCACACAGTCTATCTTGTTCTCTTCCACAAAAGCCTCCACCTCTGCCTCGTTGGTGATATCCAATAGCAGAGCCTGCGAGCCCTCTGGAATGACAACATCTGTAAAGAAGTATTGATGTTGTGGGTTGCCCTTTGCTTGCAACTGCATCTCATTGCCGAGTTGCCCGTTGCATCCTGTCACTAAAATGTTCATTGTAATGATTCCCTTTCTATAAGCTTATGATCTCTTAGAACTCCAGTTCGCCAGCCTTGTCTTTCTTGTAATAGTTGCTCAACATGCCAAGTAGTTTTGCCATGTGGTCAATGGCTGTGGCTGTTTCAGCAGAGACCTCCTTCTTCTGTGTTCTTAGCAACATCATGCCATAGAGAGCATCGAAACAGTTCTCGAGTTCATTCTTCTCTTGACTCTCTGTACTCTTGTTGCGCAGTTCCACGATGAAGGGGAGTGTCTTGTAGTAGGCTGCCGAATAGAATGGGTGCTTGCTCGATTTGAGTAGTTGCATGTGCAGGTCGGTGAGTAAGACGAGGATGTTGTTGTTCACCTGCAGGTGTCCTTTCTCTGTCACATTCTCCTGTCGCATCATCTCAATCAGACTTTCATACCAGCCCTTCAGCCTCTCGCTCTTTTCCTCGTCCAACTTGAACTGTGGAATATACTCATCAGCCATCTTGTCGGCATCCAGTCCATAGGCACGCAACGTGTCTTCTACCTGCCACATGTAGAGCAGGTATTCGGCAATATTGTTCTTTTTCAGTTGTTCGGCAATATACATATATTCTATTGTTTCTCTTTCCTGCTACGGTTCTTCTTTATTTGAACAAGTCAAACCCTGGGTCATCTCCAAAAGGAATGAAGTGGAACGTGTGACCAGTCAGTGCATATACAATCATGATTGCGCTCACCACCATCACAATAATGCCGATGATGCGGTTCAGACGCCAAATGACTTGATTGCTGAAGCGTGTGCGCACTTTGTCCACCAGCCATGTGAGGGAAAACCACCATGCCAAAGCACCTGCCACAATGGAGATATAGCCCATTGTCTGTGCAATCCAGTTGCCTGCCAAGATGAAGGTGAACTGGCCAAAGAGGGCAACAAAGAGGAGGATGATGAGCGGATTTGACACTGTGATGATGAATCCGGAGATGACAAATCCCGTCAGTTTGTTCTTGGTTGGTACGGGCGATTCATGATCCACCACTTTGTGTTTTGGAATGCTTCTGAAGGTATAGACTCCAAAGGCAAAGAGCAGAGCACTGCCCACCACCTTGATCCAGAGCGCAGTGATGGAGTCTTCTATAATATCAACCACCAGAAACATGAAGTAACCAGTGATGACTGCGTAGATAATGTCGCTGATGCTTGCCCCCACACCTGTGGCAAAACCCTCCCAGCGTCCCTTGTTGAGTGTGCGTTGGATGATTAAGATACCAACAGGCCCCATGGGTGCTGATGCCAGCACGCCAATGATAAACCCTTTCAGGATTTCTTCAAGGACACCCACATTCTGCATCCAGTTCTGGAAGTTCAGTTCGGACATCTGGTTGATGGCTTCTAATATCATGTGCTAATTGTAAGTTTCTTGATTGGTGAATGATTTCTATATGCTAATACTTTCTTCTCACGAATGATTCCCTTTTTATTTGGTCTCTTCCAGCCATGCGCTCAGGTCGTCAAGCATCTCTCGATTGAACTTGAAGTCCTTCTTGCAGCCCCAGCCATGATTGCCAGAAGGATAGATGTGCATGGTAGCCTTAATCCCCTTCTTTCTCAGAGCCAAGTAGTAATTGACACTGTTCTCTGAAGGCACGGTGGTGTCGTCGTCGCTCAAAAGCATGATGGCAGGTGGAGTGATAGAGGTCACTTGCTTCTCATTGCTGTAGAGGTTCACCATCTCTTCAGAGGCGGGATTTCCAATGAGATTGTGGCGACTGCCCTCATGGGTATATTCCTGAGTCATCGTCACTACGGGATAGAAGAGAATCTGGAAGGCTGGCACGCTCAAGGAGTCAGAATGAGTGGCTATCGTAGAAGCCAAATGTCCGCCTGCCGACGAACCCATAATGCCCACCTTCTTAGGGTTGATGTTCCATTTTTGTGCGTTCTCCCTCACCACTCTGAGGGCTTCTTTAGCATCGCTGATAGGCACATCTGTGTGGCTACGGGGCATTCTGTATTTCAGCACGATGAATGCAATGCCTCTCTCCGTGAAGAAAGGAGCCCACTCATAGCCCTCGTGTCCTGTTGCCAGAAAGGCATAAGCACCACCAGGGCAGCACACCACCGCACGCCCCGTGGCTTTTTCCGCTTCTGGCAGAAACACACGGATGGATGGCTTGAAATTCTGTTTGGAATCGTCGTATGGTTGCGCCTTGTCAATGCCGTTGCTGTTTGGAAGCCCATTTTGCCACAAATCCAAGTCGAATGCAGAAGGCTGTTGTGCTTTCACTTCCATCAAACAAAGAAAACTGAACATGATAAAAATCAATTTTTTCATCTTTTTCTTTTTTATAGGTACAATAATTTTGCAAAGATAGTGCTTTTAATCGGGAAAATCTATACCTTTGTACTAAAATCACACATCCCCGCCTAAAATGGGCATTGAATAATTCGTAAATGATATGACAAACGCATCGAAGCACTACGTGATAGGTGTAGATCTC
>JAAYDO010000082.1 GCA_012729225.1 Bacteroidales bacterium
GTCTGTGTTTCCTTCGGGCCCTGTAAAGGCGAGATGGTTCAGGTTTTTCCTTAAGATAGCGCTTATATTTTTGGTGAATTTTTTCGCTTCATCTAAAAGAGCGCCTTCATCAGCCAACTGATTCGTTTTTGCAAAATCTGCCCATTTTTCGTATTTCTCGACATGGGTTTCATTATGTTCCAGCATCTGCATAATGACTATCTTTAACCTTTCTCTATTCAAGACCTTTGCACGGTAAATAGCCCGGAAATAGCTTGTAACTGTTTGATATATATGGTATATTGCCTCATTATAAAGAGCATAGGGAGGTATCCGTGACCGACAGATTCACTACCAAAGGGTTTGCTGATTACTTCATAGAGCAGAGAGGGCATACCAATACATTTCTCGACAGGATTGATGTTTTTATCGACTGGAAGAAGATAGAGAGGGTTCTTGGAAAGCATTACCGGAAGACTGCCAGTGCCGATGGAAGACCCGCTTATCCGGCACTTCCCATGTTCAAACTGTTACTGCTCCAGAGATGGTATGGGTTAAGCGATCCCGGGTTAGAGGAAGCGGTCAACGATAGAATCTCCTTTATTCGCTTCAGCGGATTCTCCGTCTCAAGTACGCTTCCCGATCACTCTACCATCTGCCGGTTCAGGAATGCCCTTCTGGAACTCAATCTCTTCGAGAGGCTCTTTGAGGAGATCAATAGGCAGCTTGAGGAACAAGGGATTCTGGTACGGGAATCGAACGGGGCCATTGTCGATGCCACCATCATTGAGTCCTCCCGGAGACCGAGGAAGGTTATCGAGATTATGCCTGAAGACAGACGGGAAGACACTGAAGAAATCTCTTCTATCATCACCTACTCTGACGACCCTGATGCTACCTGGATAAAAAAAGGAAAGAAGCCCTATTACGGGTATAAGGCTCATATAGCTGTCGATACACAAGACGGCTTTATCCTGGGCGGTCATGTTACTCCCGCTCATGTCGCCGATACGTCCGAATTTGAAAAACTCCTTGGGGAAGCGAACCTTGCCCCGGATTCTCTCGTATTTGCGGACAAAGGCTACAGCAGCATGAAGAACCGTGCAACTCTTGAAGAAAGAAACTATATCGACGGGATCATGCACAAGGCGGTACGAGGCAAACCGCTTACCTTCGTCCAGCGTCTTACGAACAGGCTGATCAGCAGTGTGCGCTATCGGGTTGAACAGGGTATTGGTACCCTGAAGCGAGGGTATGGTTTCTCCCGGATGCGCTATACCGGACTCAAGAAAGGGAACATGGAGTTCATCCTCACTGCTATCACCTTCAACTTGAAGAAGGCAGTACTGATGATGGCAACATAGGAGAGGGACATACAAAGAACGATAAATACCAAAAAAGGAGATAACGAAGACCTTGCATGGCAACAATCAAGCCCTGAATAATCGGCCATAGGGAGTAAAAACATGAGAAATGGCCATCCATGGAGGGTGTCAGGGATTATGCAAAGGTCTTGAGCAGTCAAACAAAACGAATGGCTATCGTAAGATATTGAGATCTCCCCATGATGGCTTCTTTGACATTTGCCAAGTCCATAGAGCCAATATTACCCATCACCGCCTTATTTCTTGGTTGAAGGGGTTTTTGGCCCAGAAGGTTTTATGGCAGATGAACTTTGACTTGCTGCAGCTTCTTGGGGCTTGAGGTAGACCAGGTCAGTAACAGAAAAATTAGACCCTTTTTTTATTCTTGCCCAGCTAGCATCAACACCAAACAATTCTACAACCTCAAGATCACCCTTGTAGTTACCCTTTGTCTTGCCAAGAGGCA
>JAAYDO010000038.1 GCA_012729225.1 Bacteroidales bacterium
ATACTAAACGCACTCTTTAATGCTTCCATGAACCGGTCTTTTTGCGTCTCTGCGTCGTCTCATTCACTCAGCGTAGGCTACGGCTACGCCTCGTTCCTTCGACTTAGCAGAGCCATCAAAAATCCTCAGTCCATGAGTGCATTAACTCGTGTGTTTAGTATTACTACAGCGGCAGGTGGATTAGCGTCAGTAGTTATTACAATACTTGTAACAGATGGGCTGGAAATTGTAGATGTTTCGAGTACACAGAGTTTGTTTATTGGCAATAGAAGTGAAAGCATATGGCAGCTATTCAGTCTTGGTATAGCGAGCATTATGACCATAGTTGTTGAAGTGAAAGTAAAAGAAGGAGTTGTAGAAGACCAAAAAGTCATAATGAAACAGGACTATAACATGCAAGGCTTATTCGTTGCTGACTCTGTCGCTGAAGTAATAATTGATGAAGTTTGGAGCGAGTGGATAGTTACCAAAGAACCTACTTGTGAAACACCGGGAGAAAAGATACGAAACTCAAACAAAGGCAACAGTGAAACAGTTGAACTACCTGCCTTAAACCATAAATGGAGTAATTGGAATGTGATTTCTGAAAGAACAATAGAAAACCCAGGCATTGAGGAGAGAATTTGCTCGAACGATGATAAGCATAAAGAAACTCGGCAAATAAAACTTCCAGGTGATGCCGATGATAACAACAAGGTTGATGTTCAAGATTTACTTGCAATCATTGAGTTTATCATTTCAGGAACTGAACCAGCTTCACTGTATAATGCTGATGAAAATGACGATAATTACGTGAACATTTTTGACTTGATGAGTATATGTGAAAATTTAATAAAAAGTCAGACGAGTGATGATATGATTATTAGTTATGTATGTTAGTTGGAAATGACAGGCATATTAAGCTGAGGTGGTTGAGTCAGTTTCTGCTGTATATAGGGGAACAGATTGTTGCCGGCGCTGGTAGATGGAGAAGCATGGGATAGAGGGCCTGAATAAAACATGCGAGACGGGCGTGTCTGTATTCGATTTGATTACTTAATAGTTTACACAAAATCGAACCATGTATTACAATGTAATACAAAAGGGGGTGATACCATGAGCATTTCTGTGCGGCTCAACAAAGCCGAAACTGAGATCATCAAGAAGTATGCAGAGTTTAAGGGCATGACGGTTTCTGACTTGGTGCGCCAGTCTGTACTGGAACGGATTGAGGACGAGCATGACCTGGCCACCTACCACAAAGCCATGGCCGCCTCCTCCGTGGTGGTCCTGCCCATGATCCTGCTGTTCCTCTTCGCCCGGAAACAGATCATCCGGGGGGTGGCAAGAGGGGGGATTAAGGGATGATTATATAGGGACAATTCCTGTGTTTTCGAGATGATGCTTTGACTTGAATAAAGAGACACAGTTTTGTCTAGTACTCGTGTAAAATAGCGGTCCATTGATACTAGGCATAATACATGAACAAACAGGAGGATTCCCATGAATGAATTGACTCATCTTCTGCAAAAACATCGGAGAACCATCACATTGCTACTGATATCTTTTTGTATGATTGTAGCATCTGTCCAGATATCACAAAGTGCAAGAATGGAAGATACAAAAAGTTTCCGGGTTTTTGCCTATCAAAAAGAAGTCCATATGTTGAGCGGGAACAGTGTGGATGGATTTGATATTGAACTGGTTTTTGAGATTGGTGCACAGTATGGTACTGGTTCTTATACATTTGATATTATGGGTTTCAACTATACGACTGGCGCTTTGAAAATACTGCAATCTGGCTTACAAGCCGGTAGTTGTGTTTTAAAAGCAGAGAGCGGCTTTGATTCTGGTACTTATCAGTTTAATGTCACAGGAACAGACGGAGAAATGATACAAGATTTAGCAATTGTGGTTCTTGAAATTGCCAATGGCGGTGGCAGTTTTTATGTGTCAAAGATATCAGATGTCAAACCTGACGAGACACCTCCACTTGACGAGACACCTTCTTTGTCTTTAACTATGTCGCCCAACACAAAGGAAACAGAGGTGGGCACACCAATCTCCATGGTGTTCACGCCATCAGGTGGTACGCCGCCCTATACCATCGAGTACTCCACCATCATCAGCTATGATGACGGCACAACAGAGTTTGGGGAAAAGACACAGCTTGCAGCCATCGAAGCGGTTGAGGTGCCCTTTGACCTGTCAAAGCCGGGTGAAATTACCCTCTTTGCAAACGTGACAGACAGCAAAGGTCAAAAAGAATCTGCACTGCCGACATCATTGGTCATTAAAAACGTTGACGCACCGATAGAAGACCCAGATATGGCACTGACCGTAGTGCCTGACACCAATGAATCGACTGTTGGTACCCCCATCA